>CAXTSD010000022.1:0-13940 GCA_964246775.1 uncultured Acetobacteraceae bacterium
CTTCAACATGCGCGCGCCGGGCATGACGCTGCACAAGATGCCGCTGTTCGTGTGGGCGATGCTGGTCACCGCGTTCCTGCTGCTGCTGTCGCTGCCGGTGCTCGCCGGCGCGATCACCATGCTGATCTGCGACCGCGACTTCGGCACCTCGTTCTTCGACCCGCAGGGCGGCGGCGACCCGGTGCTGTGGCAGCACCTGTTCTGGTTCTTCGGCCATCCCGAGGTCTACATCATGATCCTGCCCGGCTTCGGCATGATCAGCCACGTGGTCTCGACGTTCAGCCGCAAGCCGGTATTCGGCTATCTCGGCATGGCGTACGCGATGGTGGCGATCGGCGTCGTCGGCTTCGTGGTCTGGGCGCACCACATGTTCGTCTCGGGCATCAGCGTCGACACCCGCGCCTACTTCATGGCGGCGACGATGATCATCGCCGTGCCGACGGGGATCAAGATCTTCTCCTGGATCGCGACCATGTGGGGCGGCTCGATCGAGATGGCCACACCGATGCTGTGGGCGGTCGGCTTCATCTTCCTGTTCACCGTCGGTGGTGTCACCGGCGTCGTGCTGTCCAATGCCGGGCTCGACCAGATTCTGCACAACACTTATTACGTGGTGGCGCATTTCCACTACGTGCTGTCGCTCGGCGCGGTGTTCTCGATCTTCGCCGGCTTCTACTACTGGATCGGCAAGATGTCCGGCCGGCAGTATCCCGAGTTCTGGGGCAAGGTGCATTTCTGGGTCACCTTCGTCGGCGTGAACCTGACCTTCTTCCCGATGCACTTTCTCGGCGCCGCCGGCATGCCGCGCCGCTACCCTGACTACCCCGAGGCGTTCGCCGGCTGGAATGCGGTCGCCTCGATCGGCTCCTATATCGGCGGCGTCTCGGTGCTGATCTTCCTCTACGTGCTGTATCGCACCTTCACCTCGAAGGTGCCGCTCGCCGACAACTATTGGGGCGAGGGGGCGACGACGCTGGAGTGGACGGTGTCCTCGCCGCCGCCGTTCCACACCTTTGAGGAGCTGCCACGGGTAAGGTGATGAGCGGCACCATCCCCGTGCCCGGCGCGGCCGCGCTGCCGCCCGGCTTCGTCATGCCGGCGGAGGCGGGCGACTGGATCGCGCTGCTCAAGCCGCGGGTGCTGACGCTTGTCGTGTTCACCGCGCTGATCGGCATGCTGGTCGCGCCCGGGCATATCAATCCGGTGGTCGCCGTCGTCGCCATCGTCGCGATCACGGTCGCCGCCGGCGCCGCCGGGGCGATCAACATGTGGTTCGACCGCGACATCGACGCCAGGATGGCGCGCACCGCGACCCGCCCGATCCCGGCCGGGCGCATCGCGCCTGGCGAGGCGCTCGGCTTCGGGATCACGCTCGCCGCCGCCTCGGTCGGGCTGATGTACCTGGCGACCAACCTTGCCGCGAGCGCGGTGCTGGCGTTGTCGATCGGCTTCTACGTGTTCGTCTACACCATGTGGCTGAAGCGGCGGACGCCGCAGAACATCGTCATCGGCGGCGCCGCCGGCGCGTTTCCGCCGATGATCGGCTGGGCGGCGGTGACCGGCTCGGTCGAGCTGATGCCGCTGCTGATGTTCGCCATCATCTTCTTCTGGACGCCGCCGCATTTCTGGGCGCTGTCGCTGTACGCCTGCAAGGACTACGAGCGCGCGGGGGTGCCGATGCTGCCGGTCATCGCCGGGGCGCGCGAGACCCGCCGGCAGATCATGATCTACACTGTGCTGCTGGTGCCGCTGACGCTGCTGCCCTGGTATCTGCATCTGGCCGGCCCGGTCTATGGCTTGTGCGCGCTGATCTTCGGGCTGATCTTCGCCGCCGCCAACCTGTCGGTGCTGCTTGACCGGCAGGATGCGGCCGGCGTCAGCCTGACCCGCGACCGCCCGGCCAGGATCGCCTTCCGGGTTTCCATGCTCTACCTGTTCGCGCTGTTCCTCGCACTCGGCGTCGATCGCTTCGTCTGATGCCGCGTGGCCTGCCGCCTCGGATGGACGAGTTCCCGCCGCCGCTCTCGGCGGCAGAGGCGGCGGAACTGAAGCGCCGGCGGCGTGGGCGCAATATCGCGCTGTTGATCGTGCTGGTCGCGATCTGCGTGCTGTTCTACGCGCTCGCCATCGTCAAGCTGTCGAAGGCGTGACGCCGGTGGCCGCCGACGAGGCTCGCTTGTGCCGGTGGCGGTTTCGGCGATGATGCGGGCGATTTGTGCTTACCCTTTCGGACGGGACTGACCATGGACGCTGAAGCGAACGAGCGGGGGCTGGCGATCGGCTCGGGGCTGAAGCAGCCCTACCACCTGGTCGACCCCAGCCCCTGGCCGCTCTGCGGCTCGCTGGGCGCCGGGCTGATCGTGCTCGGCATCGTTCTCGACGCGCATTACGGCATACGCAGCGTGCTCGCGGTCGGCTTGCTGGGCACGATCGCGACGGCGACGTTGTGGTGGCGCGACGTGCTGCGCGAGAGCCGCACGCCCGGCCTGCACACGCCGATCGTGCGCATCGGCCTGCGCTACGGCATGGCGCTGTTCATCGCCTCCGAGGTGATGTTCTTCGTCGGCTTCTTCTGGGCGTTCTTCCATTTCGCCCTGTATCCCGAGCACGTGCTCGGCGCGGTGACGCCGATGTGGCCGCCGCTCGGCGTGCGCACGTTCGACGCGTTCAAGCTGCCGCTGCTTAACACGATGATCCTGCTGTTGTCCGGCTGCACCATCACCTGGGCGCACCACGCGCTGATCGAGGGCGACCGGCGGGCGCTGATCCAGGCGCTCGGGCTCACCATACTGCTCGGCATGAGCTTTACCGGATGCCAGGCCTGGGAATACTCCGACGCGCCGTTCAAGTTCGCCGGCGGCGGCATCTATCCGTCGGTGTTCTTCCTCGCCACCGGCTTTCACGGCTTTCACGTCATCGTCGGCACCTGCTTTCTGGTCGTCTGCTGGTTCCGCTCGCGCGCCGGGCAGTTCAGCCCGATCCGGCATTTCGGTTTCGAGGCCGCCGCCTGGTATTGGCATTTCGTCGACGTGGTGTGGCTGTTCCTGTTCGTCTGCATCTATGTCTGGGGTGCGGGTCCGCCCGTTCTTGACTAGCCAGGCCGTGGCCGAGGCCCCAAGCCTGGCTTCGGCGACGCTCGCCTGCCGCTGCCCACGTTGCGGCAGGGGCCGATTGTTTGACGGCGTGATCGAGCTTAATGCCGCCTGCCCGGTCTGCGGGCTTGATTTCAGCGACAGCGATGTCGGCGACGGCTTCGTGGTGCCGATACTGATCGTGCTCGGCGCCATCGTCGTCGGCCTGGCGTTCTGGGTCGACAACCGGTTCGCGCCGCCGCTCTGGGTGCACGCGGTGATCTGGCCGGTCGTCACCATCGGGCTGGCGCTGGCGATGATGCGCTCGATCAAGGCTTTTCTGGTCGTGCAGCATTTCCGGGTGCTGCCCGGGCCGACATAGCGTGATCATCAGCCGCTCGCGCGCGCACTATCTGGCCGAACGCCTCGCCGGGCCGGCGATGCTGACCGCCATGATGCTGGCGCTGCTGATCGGGCTAGGCGTGTGGCAGCTGCATCGCCTGGCGTGGAAGGAGGCGATCCTGTCGCGCATCGCGGGCGCCGAGCGGTCGCCGCCGGTGCCGCTCGGCGCCGGCGCCGACGCCTTCACCAGGGTCAGCGCCAGCGGCACGCTCGGCGCCGAGACCGCCGCCTATGCCGATCAGGTCAACGACACGCCGCAGGGTCCGCGCATGGGCAGCCAGCAACTGCGCCTGCTGGACCGGCCGGGCCTGCCGCCGGTGCTGGTCGATCTCGGCTGGGTGCCGGAAGGCGCGCCGGCGCCGGCGACGAGCGGGCAGACGACGATCATCGGCTACGTGCGGCCGCCCGACCGCCCGACCTGGCTCAGCGCCGTCGACAACGCAGCCGCTCGGCGGTTCTACACGCTCGATCCGGCGGGGATCGGCGCCGCGCTGGGCGCCAGGTCGGTGGCGCCGCTCACCCTGGTCGCGCTGGGCCATCCCTCGCCCGGCAGCTACCCGCAACCGGCGGAGACGCTGCCGCAGCCGGTCAACAACCACCTCTCCTACGCGCTGACCTGGTTTGGCTTGGCGGCGGTGCTGGTGATGGTGTTTGGCGTGTATGCGGGCTCAGTGATCAAGAAGGCTTAGGCAAGTAAAGGCAAGATAAGTTTAGGGCAGGGATCTGCCCTGGACCGGGCACCCATCATCGCACAAGTGCGATGGGACCCGACGCTGGGGCCGGGCGGCCCCAGACCCGCATCTTTTGGGGATTCTACGCTCACTATATGCTGCATCTTAATCAGATGGATCTCAAACACTCCGCCTTTGATGGGGTCCCCCGCCGGAAGACGGGGGCACCAGACCACTAGTTCGACGATGTCGCCGGGTGCGGGTTGGCGGCGCTCACGTCCCGCCGTCCCAGCATGATACCCGAACGAACTGCTGGATAAGGCGCATCACCCTTCAAGCCTTGCCACAGGATTTTGTTGAACAGCTCAGCTGGCGCGCGATCCTCGCTTGACCAGTCAAAGCCCCTGGTCTGGTCGCTCCACCACGCCGCCGTGTGGGTCGGCTTCGCGTATGGTCCCTCAGCGAACCTGATCGGGTTTGCGTTCACCTCGTTCAACGTCAGCGTCGTATTCTTCAGGTAGGTGGACGCCAGCGCCGTGTAGTTCCAGGCGGGCCTCTGCGAGATGTCGAACACGTCCGTCATCGGTCGCTGATAGGCGGTGTTGAGGTTCAGGTGTTCCAGCCCGAGAATATCCTCGATTGTCCGCAGCATGTTGACGGTCGAGTAACGGGTGCTGACGATCTCGTTGCGCTTCACGTACGGCCCGACCACGTAGGCGGTGCTGCGGTGGGCATCGACGTGGTCGCCGCCATCCTGCGCGTCATCCTCAAGCACGACGACGAGCGTGTTCTTGGCGAACCGGCTATGCGCCAGCAGCTGAAGCGTTCGGCCAACCGCGAGATCATTGTCCGCCTGCTGGGTTTCCGGCGTGCCGGTTCCCGCCAGCGACTGTTTGAATGCGCCCATGTGGTCACGCATGAACCGCAGCATGACCAGGTTGGGCAGATCGTTGCCTGGAGCGGAGAACAGGTTGAATTCGCGTTCGAACTCCTCGTAGCGCCAATCGTCCGGGTAGGCCTCGTCGAAGCCGCGGAAATAGATGTCGGTGATCGGGATCAGCTCGGGATTTGTCGCCCACATCTGCCGCGCGTTGGCCGCCTGCGGGAACTCGATGGGATTTGCGTAGCCAGGATCGCTCGGCGCCAAGCCGATGTGGCTGTTGTCGGAGAAGAAGCCGTAATTGCGCACGGTCAGCCCGTGGCGCAAGGCGGCACTCCAGATGTAGCCCGCCTGCTTTGCACCATCCTTGCCGTCGGGAGCGCCGACGTCGTTGGTGCCGGGCAGAAGGTTGATTGCGCCGCCCGGCAGCGCGTTGCCGGCTGCGGTGTAGTCGTAGCCGCCGGCTGATTCCTGTCGCGCCGTCACCGTGGCGTCAGGCGTCGATCCGACATAGCCGACATCGACGTTGTTGTTCTGACCTTCGGCATCGTAGGGAGCGTTGCCGCGGTTGACGCCAAAAGTGTAGTTCATTGGAATGTTCTTCTCGTTCCAGTCGGTCTCGCGCCCGGCGGTCGACCAGGGCCAGCCATTGCCGCTGACCTCTCCTGAGTCAAAGAAATTGTCGAGTGTGACGAACTGGTTCGAGATGCGGTGGAAGTTCGGGGTGATAGCGTGGCCGAAGATCGTGATGGACGGGTCGGCGTTCGCGCCATTCTTCAGGTCGCCGAGAACCTGATCGAAGGTGCGGTTTTCCTTCACGATGTAGATGATGTGCTTGATGCGCGAGTGCAGAAATCCCATCACCACGCTGTCGACCGGATTGGCTGCGACCGGCCAACCATTATTGGCGGCGACCTGCTTCGTCAGATGCCGCAAATCCGAAGCGCGCGGGACCGGCACCGTCAGCATGCCGGATTGCTCGAGCTGGAAGACGTACTGGTTGGCCCTGTAGGCCTGCGCGAAGGTGTTGCCGCCAGGGTAGGTGACGCTGGTCAAGGCCGATACCGAGCTTGTCACCTTTTTCGGGTTCGGGCCCGGATCACTCTTGCTGTTGAACACATACATCGTCGCGCCGTCGGCGCTGAGCGTGACCGTGGTCGGATACCAGCCGGTCGGCACCAGTCCGGCGACCACATGCGGCGCCGGACCGCGCAGCGGCACGACCGCAACGGCGTTGGAGCCGCCATCGGTAATATACAGCCTGTCCTCGTCGGGCGAGAGCGCGAGGTTGTTCGTCGCCGCTCCGGTGTAGCGGCTCGACCGGTCGGCCAGCACGCCGGGCGGGGCGACGGCATCGATCTCCTCGATCACCTGGTTTGTCGCGGTCCTGATGACCGCCACGGCGTCGCTGTTGTCCTGCGAGACAAACAGCCTCTTCTGGAGCTTGTCGAGCACGAGATTGTTCGGGCTGCCCGGCAGGGCGATCCGGGTTACCAGCCTTGGCGCCCCGGTGCTGATGTCGACGACGACGACTTCGCGGTCTCGTAACGATGTCGCATAGATCGTCGAGTTGCCCTTGATGGCGACGCTGTAGATCGTCTCGCCGCCGGCGACACCGTTGCTGTCGGGTGACGTGTTGAACGGCCGGAGATCGTACTCGAAAAGCCTGCTGTTATCCGCGGTGCGGAACACCGACACGCTGTTGTTGAGCGCATTGGCGACGACCAGGAGCGATCCGTCCTTCGACACGGCGAGGCCACCGGTCTGCGGATACTGGCCGTTACCGATCGCACCGGCGGTTTGCGCCGTGGCGCCACCATGTCCGAGGTCGATGGTCCCCGTCTGATTGAACTGGCCGCCAGACTGCGCATAGACGATGACCTGATCGTCGGCGCCGCCCGAAACATAGAGCTTGCCGCCATCGGGCGAGAACGCCAGGCCAATGAAGGTGTTGGCTGGTCGCAATGTCTGCTTCTGCACCGGTGAGCGAGGATTGCTGACGTCGTAGAGGATGATGAATTCGGCGCCGGTTCCGACGAGTTTTGCATTGACGTCGTCAAGCACGTTGTAGCCGCTGGTCATCACCGCCAGGGTCTTGCCGTCCGGGCTCAGCGTCGATGCAATGGCGCCATTCGGATGAAAGTTCGGGTAGTTTCCGATGCTGGCCGTGTATTCGGGCAGGTCAGGATCGAGGGTGCTGAATTTCGCGCCCGTGGCGGCGGTTGGCGTGATGTATTGGCCCGTCGGCAGCGGCAGTTGCCCCGCACTGACGGCGCTGTCGTCCTCGACCTCGGCTCGTGCCGCCCCGGAGCCGGCCAACAATGTCGCCGACAGCAGGAGCAGTCTGGCTGAGAGTTTCGGATGACGATACATTTGCCTGGTTTCCTATATTGACGTTCTGTCTTATTTCGGATCCCGCGCTGCCGGCGGCCGCGGCGGTTCGCACAGCCCGATGGTCGTCGCCGCGCACAGACAAAGTTCTGCCACCCCGCCGATCGACGTTGCCGGCGCATACTCCGGTGTGGCGTATTCGCGGGCGATCTACGTTGTCAGCCTCGTGACAAGGCGGTGAAATACGCTGCTGGCGCATGAGTCGTCGATCTGTCGCGCCCTTCGCCCTGGCCTGGTCTAGCCGGCCTGCCTCACAATCGAAGCACGAACACTTTTGCGCGAATACAACCATGTGCCATTGTGGCGGTCGCTTCATGCAACCGTGGGCGCAGGATGCCAGAGGGTTTGTCGCCGTTCGCCAGCACTGGCCCGCAGGGGCATCGCGGCCGCATGCGCGAGCGGCTGCTCGGCGCGGGGCCGGACGGGCTGGCCGATTACGAGCTGCTGGAGATGCTGTTTTTCCTCGGCATCGGGCGGCGGGACACGAAGCCCCTGGCGAAGGCGATGATCAACGCGTTTGGCAGCCTTGCGGGTGTGCTGAGCGCGCCGGGCGAGGCGCTGGTGGCGGCGGGCGGGCTTGGCACGGAGAGTCTGACGGCGATCCGGCTGGTCGAGGAGGCGGCGGCAAGGCTGGCGCGGGCGGAGGCGGTGAGCCGGCCGGTGCTGTCCGACTGGGCGCAGCTGATGGCGTATGTCGAGCGGCCGGAGCGGGCGCGCGCTGAGGAGCGGCGGGTGCTGTTCCTTGACAACCGCAACCGGCTGCTTGGCGACGAGGCGCAGTCGGACGGGCCGCGCTGGGGGCAGGTTCGGCCGCTGATCGAGCGGGCGCTCGCCTTGCACGCGACGGCGATGATCCTGCTGCACGACCGGCCGGACGAGGCGCCGCTGGCCGACCCGGCGGCGGTCGCCTTCGTGCGGCGGCTGCGCGAGGCGGGGTCGGCGCTGTCGGTCACGGTGCACGATCACCTGCTGCTCGGCGAGGGTGACTGGATCAGCTTCCAGCGCCATGGGCTTCTTTAAGCGCCGGTTCGCCGGGCTGATCGGCGCCGCGCGGCCGGACGCTGCCGCGGCGGCGCCGGGATTTGCCGATCAGGCGAATTTCCGCCTGCCGGAGGGCTGGCGCGGCGGCGATGACGGGCTGGTTCGCGCGCCCGAGGCGCCGCGACGGGATGCGCCGGCGCCGCTTCGGGTGCGCGACCTGATCGCGCAGGGGCAGGCGGGGCGGCTGTCCGACGTGCAGCTGCTCGGCATGCTGCTGCTGCTGGCGACGCCGATGCTGGAGGATCCGCGGCCGCTGGCGAGCGCGCTCATCTCCCGGTTCGGCAGCTTTGCCGGGGTGCTGTCGGCGCCGCTGCGCGAGCTTGCGATGCTGCCCGGGCTTGGCCGGCATGGTCTGGCGGCGATCAAGCTGACCCAGGCGCTGGCGCTCCGCCTGGCGCGCGCCGGGGTCGCGGGGCGGCCGGTGCTCGACCACTGGGAGGGGCTGATCGCCTATCTGCAGGCGGCGCTGGCGCGCGAGCGGATCGAGCAGTTCCGCATCCTGTTCCTGGGCGAGGGCGGGGTGCTGCTCGCCGACGAGGCGCAGGCGCGCGGCACGGTGAACCACACGCCGGTCTATCCGCGCGAGGTGGCGAAGCGGGCGCTCGAGCTCGGCGCGCGCTCGCTGATCCTGGTGCACAACCATCCGAGCGGCGACCCGACGCCGTCGCGCGAGGATGTCGGGATGACGGAGCAGGTGGGCGAGGCGCTCGGCATCGTCGGCGTGGCGTTGCAGGATCACGTGATCGTCGGCAACGGCCGCTGGCTGAGTTTTCGGGCCGAGGGGTTGCTGGGATAGGTTCCCCGAGCCGTCACGACTTGGCAACGGTCGGCAATGCGGGCAAGATTGTGGCCGTAAGGGTGGAGCGCGGCATGTCCGGATCAGAGCTTGACGCCGCCGAGCGCCCTTGCGGCCAGCGGTGGCCGCAGCGCGTCATGCGCCGGCGGACCTTGATGATCCTCGTCTGCGCCGCCGGCCTGCCTGCCGGAACCGCGGCGCGGGCCGAGGAGCCCGTGAGCGCCATGGCTGGCGACTACATCACCTTTCTCGGCCACGTCGGCGGCAGTCCGCTCTCGAGCGACGAGGCGCAACGTATCGCCTCCGTCGTGCAAGCCGGCGCTCGATCCAACCCGGCAGGCTGGACGCGGGAGCATGGTTACATCATCACCGCCCTCAAGATTTTTGCCTCCGGCAACAGCTATGCCATCGCGATGTCCCGCGAGAACCATCGCCGCGACCTTGCCGCGACGCCGGCCGACAACCCGATGCGCCAAGTCATCGAGCGGCACGACCCGACCATCGCCTGGCTGCCCGGCCCGCGCCTGCTCGTCACCGTGGCCTCGCTGCGCGCCCTGACACAGGCAGCATCCTGGGCCCGCGCCTATGCGGGCGTGCCGGCGCAGGCAGATCTGGGCGCGAGCGAGCAAGCACGGCTCGGTCGCGACTTTGCCTCGTTTTCACCCGCACTCCAGGATGCCTACGACCACGCCGGCCGCAATTACGCTGCGGCGAACGCCTTCATGGCCACGATAGTACCGGATCAGCGGCGCGCCTATTTCCGTGCGCACGCCGTTGAGCGGCCACTGGCGGACGATCCGGCGGACGCCACGGCCCTGCTGGTGCAGGGCCTCTATAACGAGGTCTTGCGACGCCACGAGAGTCCCATCGCGCTTTCAATGCGTAGCGGGCCGGCGACTGAAGCTGCCATCATGCGAACCCAGTGGGATACGTTACGTATGCTGATGGACCGAACGCCATGACCGAGATGGTAGTCACAGTGCGGATCATGCCTGCTGATTGGCCGGCTGCGTTGGGCGTCAGCTTACTTCAGATCAAGGAATTACGTCGGTATCGGTGAACAGGGCCTGATACAGCGTTGCTTCCGTCGCACCATCGGCGCGGTTCATCCTGATCGTCCGCATGACCGTGTCGCGGTCCAGCAGCTGTAGTCCCGCACGCTCCACGGTTTGCGCAACGAAGCTGGCCAACACGGTGGGCGCAGCGTCCGAGCGCGTTATCCAATGATATCGCTCCTCTGCGTCCTGATGGACCAGCGCCGCGAACGGGCCCACTCCCGACAAGCTCAGGCCGACCTGATCTTGGTCCTTGTCCATGACAAGCATGAGCGAGACGTCGTCGTTGAAGTCGGTCGTTTCGGTGAGCTCGACGCCGTTCGACCGCAAGGTCTCGAGCAGCTGCCGGTATCGATCGCCTTGCAGTGTCACGTAGATCTTGCTGAAATTGGGCTCTTCGAGACTACCGTAGCAGGCTCGCAGCGCCGTCATGATCGCCTGCATGGTTGCAGCATCGGAGGTGTCGTGGTTGCGGTGGTTCATGGGGCCCCGGTCAGGTCAACGATCGTCACTCGCAGCAGGTCTCTCCTGGCTCCGCTTCGCGCAGATAGGCAACCCCGCCAGGCAGCAGCGACAGGGTCGTGCCTGGGGGCGCTACCTCGATGTCGGTGTCTCCTTCGAAATGGTCGAGGAAGTCGGCGTCAATTTCCGTCTCGATAATGGAGATCGTCTCCAGATCATCTTCGGAAAGCGTTTCACCAAAATGCGCCCGCAACGGGATGCGCTCATGGTCGTTGTCGATAGCGAAGGAATAGGCACGCAGCGCAGCCGGAGTCTGACTACACAGCGCGCGCTTCGCTGAACCACAGACACGCTTCAGGAGGTGTTCATCTTCGGTCATGGCTACCGCCAGCTATTCACTGCAGGTCGTTCCTGTCTCGCCCTGACCCAGGTAGGCGACGCCTCCTGAAAGCAACGATGGAGATTTGCCCGGAGCAACGACCTCGATCTCTGTTCTTACCTCGAAATCATCAATGAAGTCAGCATCGATTTCCGCCTCTATGACGGAGATATCTTCCAAATCATCCTCTGAGGGAGGCCGCTCGAAGTGCGCTCTCAACAGTATCAGCCCCTCTTCGGAATTGATCGCGAATGAATAAGCGCGCAACGTCTTGGGCATCTGTCCTCGAAGCGCGCGCTTGGCCGAGAAGCATAGCGATTTGAGGAAGTCCTCCATCTCTGTGCGCCCGTATGTCTTTGAAGCCACTGTGGTAAAATAGCGCTCGTTATCTGAGTGACAGGTTCTGCGCTTGTCATTGTGACTCACGCTTCCCGCATCTTTCTAAGACTGTCAGCGGCATATTCTCCTTTAGTGATGACAAACGTAGGTACGTCTGTGCTTTCTCCGTCAAGATACTGGTGACAGGCTCCTGTGAAGTTCAGCATACCATCAACCATATCTGCGTAACCGTCAGAGACAATCTCGTTAATACTCCAAGAGCAATTTACTTCGCTCGTTTGAGTAAATTTTGCTTTGAAGCCTGGACTTTCAATTTTTACGTCTATAACACAGCGTTCATCGGATGCAATCGGTTTTCCGTCACCTATCGTAAAATGTTGTCCAACATGGCTTGTTCTTAAATAGTCTGAAAGCCATCGCAAGGAGGTGTCGTCAACAGCAATGATGAAGGTTACATCTCCATCTATCGCAGACGTGCGTGCTACAAACGACATGGTGGCCTCATGACATTATCTACGCGGAGGTAAGTTGTTGGGAGAAACGTTTTGCCATGGTGAGTTTGGCGTCTTATGGTCGTTGTAATCCCAATGCGGGTTAAATCGTTTGTGATCAACACTATGCCGCCACTCGCCTCCATGTTCATCCCAAAGACTTTGCCCGCCGTTTTCTGCTTCTGACTATCGACGCACTGCTTTAGGCGTCAGCTTATTGAAGATCAAGGAATTACGTCGGTGTCGGTGAACAGGGCCTGATACAGCGTTACTTGCGTCGCACCATCGGCGCAGTTCATCCTGATCGTCCGCGTGACTGTGTCGCGGTCCAGTAGCTGTAGTCCCGCACGCTCCACGGTTTGCGCAACGAAACTGGCCAACGCGGTGGGCGCGGCGTCCGATCGCGTTATCCATTGCGACCGGTCATCGGTTTGCAGGTGCCGCAACGTTGCGTAAGGACCTACGCCAGAAAGCCCCAACGCGACTTCATCGCCGGCCTGGATGGCGACGAGTTGGTGAGACACGTCGTCATTGAAGTCGGTTGTTTCTACGACCTCGATGCCGCTCGACCGTAAGTTCTCGATCAGCTGCCGGTATCGATCGCCTTCCAGTGTCGCGTAGATCTTGCTGAAGTAGGGATCTTCGAGACTGCCGTAACACGATTGGAGTGCCGTCATAATCGACTGCATAGTTGCGTCGCCTGAGATCGTATGCTTGAGGTGGCTCATGGTGTCTCAGGTCCTACAGGATGGCCGTGAATTCTACCAGACGCATCTCGATGCACCCGGACGATCGATTGACCGCCGCCGCTCGGCCCCTCGCCGATGCGTCTGCCGAAATTGTAATCGCGGATATCTGACTGCCCGAGCACATGCTTGCCTTTCTGCCATGCTTCCCGCGTCAGCGCCTCTGCTTCTGCCCGGTTGCCATCAAAGGTTGAAGTTGGCTTTCCATTCTTCAAGCGATTACGGTTTTGCGGCGTATCGCGGACATGGCTATCTTGCTTTTGCCGTGAGATTGGCGGTTTTTCACTCGCAAGAAGGGGGTCTGATGTCTCCGGCCTGGTCTTGCTGCCTGCCAGCTCCGGCTTGTTCGTAGCTTGCTTTGAGGCCAGTTTTTGTGGCGCGGCGTTCGCGACGGTGTTGTCGGTCGGGGATGCGCTATCGGTCAAGGCCCGCTTTGCGATTGCAGCGCCTGCGGCACGGGCCGCAGCAGCAAGTCCTCCGGCGAAACCTGCAGCGCCGATCCCGATCAAGGTCTCAGGAAGGTATGATGGATAGATCGCGTCCCGTCTTGGATCGGGCGGTTGCCTGCTTTTCTCGACGGCAGCGATCGTTGCCGGATCGCGGGCGCGTTCCTGTGCGTCAGCCAAAAACCGTGGCCAACGATCAAGGCCCACGGTCTGCATGACCTCGGCGAGCTTCTCCATCGGGTCGCGCAACTCGGCATAACTTGAGGCGAAGATGGTGCTGCGCACAATGCGATGCAGCTTGTCGGAAACGGGATCATCTGCCGCGCGCCCGAAGAACCTTTCCGCAAAACTCGCCTCGTCAAGCCTGGTGCCGCGGCTCCAGGCGGTCATCGCCTCGGTGAACTGCGGCAGGCTGCCATTGCCGAGCTGCGCTTCCGCCCGCTTTCGTAACGTCTGCGGCAGCGCTCCGATCGCGCCATGAGCCACGGCCTCGATGCGCTGAGCCAATCCGCTAGGATCAAACATGCCGCCGCTTGAAGATAGCTGATGAGGTTCTTTCGGCGCGGTGCCGTGACCAAACCAATGATGGTACTGCCGGCCTTAATCCTCCCAACTCACCTCGACAGCCTCCGCATGACTAACGTCAGTATAACTAACTAACAAGCCTCAAAGGTCCAACCGTCTGGTCGGTCAGGGGGTCTGGGGGGCACTGACCCCCGCGGCGGGTGCCCAAGCCCCCGGGGGGGGGGGGGGCCCGCCGGGGGCGCGGC
>CAXTSD010000023.1:0-13627 GCA_964246775.1 uncultured Acetobacteraceae bacterium
GGCGCGTGCCGCCGATGAGTTGCGGCAGCACGACGTTCTCGAGCGCCGAGAACTCGGCCAGCAGGTGGTGGAACTGGTAGACGAAGCCGATGCGGTCGCGACGCAGCGCCGTGCGGTCGCGGTCGGGCAGTGCGCCGGCGTCGCGGCCATCGAGCAGCACCTGGCCGCCGTCGGGTTTCTCGAGCAGTCCGGCGAGGTGCAGCAACGTGGATTTGCCGGTGCCGGAGGGGGCGACGAGAGCGGTGATCTCGCCAGCGCGCAAGGCGAGATCGACGCCGCGCAGCACCGGCAGGTCACCGGCGTCCGAGCGATAGGTGCGCACCACCTGGCGAAGCGCCAGCGGGTCACTCATTGACCAAAGTCACTCATTGACCAAGGTCACTCATTGCGCAGCGCCTCGACCGGGTCGGTGCGCGCGGCGCGCCAGCTTGGATAGAGCGTCGCCAGCAGCGACAGCGCGAGCGCCATCGCGATCACCTCGGCAACCTCGCTCCAGACGAGCTTCGCCGGCAGGTGCTCGAGATAATACACTTCCGGATTGAACAGGTTGGTGCCGGTCAGGCTTTGCAGCCATTGGCGCAGCCGTTCGATGTTTAGGCAGAACACGATACCGAGCACGGTGCCGAGGATGGTGCCGGTGACGCCGACCGAGGCGCCGCACATCAGGAAGATGCGCATCACCGCGCCGCGCCCGGCGCCGATCGTGCGCAGCACCGCGATGTCGCGCGTCTTGTCCTTGACCATCATGATCAGGGACGAGATCACGTTGAACGCGGCGACGACGATGATCAGCGTCAGGATCAGGAACATCACGTTCTGCTCCACCTGCACCGCGGCAAAGAAGCTGTCGTTGCTTTGCGTCCAGTCGATGACGCGGACGTGGTCGTTCTCGGTTGCGACGGCGATCGCGCGCGTCACCGGCTCGATGTGTTCGGGATCCTGAACCGTCACCTCGATCTGGGTCGCGGCGCCGGTTTTTTGGAAAAATATCTGGGCGGCGTGAAACGGGATGAACACGTAGCTGCTGTCGTATTCGTTCATGCCGGCCTGGAAGATCGCGACGACGCGATAGGCGCGCACCCGCGGCACGGTGCCGAACGCGGTCGCCGCACCCTCGGGCGAGACCAGCGTCAGGCGCGAGCCGATGGCGAGGCCAAAACGTTGCGCAAGCGCAACGCCGACGGCGATCGCGTCGTCGCCGGCGAAGTTGTCGAGGCTGCCGGCGCGTATGGTGCCGCCGATCGACGGCAGCGCCCGCAAATCCGCCTGCCGCATGCCGCGCACCAGGCCGCCGCTGCTGCCGGCGGGGCCGGTGAGCAGCACCTGACCCTCGATGACGGGCGTCGCCGAGAGCACGCCGGGCACGTCACGTATTTTCCCGGCGATTGCATCGAAGTCGGTCATCGGCGCCGATGTCGCGAACACGCCGAGATCGCCGTTGAGGCCGAGTATGCGCGACAGCAGGTCCGACTTGAAGCCGTTCATCACTGACATCACGATGATCAGCGTGGCCACGCCGAGCGCGATGCCGATCAGCGAGAAGCCGGCGATCACCGAGACGAAACGCTCGCCGCGCCTCGCGCGCAGGTAGCGCCCGGCGATCGCCCGCTCGAACGGCCCGAACATCAGCGCGTCGCCGCCAGCACCGCGTCCGCGGCAACCTCGCGACGCTCGCCGCTGGCCCGGCGCTTCAGCTCGACGCTGCCTGAGGCGGCGCCGCGCGGCCCGACGATAACCTGCCAGGGATGGCCCATCAGGTCGGCATCGGCGAACTTGCGTCCCGCCCGCTCGTCGCGATCGTCATACAGCGCATCGCCGCCGAACTGCGCATACAGCGTCTCGCACAACGCGTCGCAGGCTGCATCGCCGGCTTTGAGGTTGAGGATCGAGGCGCGGAACGGCGCCACGCTGTCCGGCCAGATGATGCCGGCCTCGTCATGGCTCGCCTCGATCAGCGCGCCGACCAGTCGCGACACGCCGACGCCGTAGCTGCCCATCTCGGGGATGATCTTCTCGCCGTCCGGCCCGGCGACGGAGAACCCCATCGGCGCGCTGTATTTGGTGCCGAAATGAAATATGTGGCCGACCTCGATGCCGCGTCCCTCGCGCTTGCGCCCTGGGTCGAGCGCCGCCCACGCCGCCTCGTCGTGCTTGTCCTCGGTTGCCGCATACGGCGTGGTCATCTGGACGAAGAAGCGCTCCAGATCCGCCGCGCTGTCATGCGAGAAGTTTGCCGTGCCGACATCGATCTCCTCGAAGGCGCGATCATAGAACACCTGGCTCTCGCCGGTCGGCGCCAGAATGATGAACTCGTGGCTGAGCTCGCCGCCGATCGGCCCGGTATCGGCGACCATCGGGATCGCCTGCACGCCGAGCCGGGCAAAGCTTCGCATGTAGGCCAGCATCATCCGCCGGTAGCTGAGCACCGCGCCGGCGTGGTCGCGATCAAAACTGTAGGCGTCCTTCATCAGGAACTCGCGGCCGCGCATCACCCCGAAGCGCGGCCGCATTTCGTCGCGAAACTTCCACTGGATGTGGTAGAGGATTTGCGGCAGCTCGCGGTAGCTGTGCACCGATTGGCGCATCAGGTCGGTGATCATCTCCTCGTTGGTCGGCCCGTAGAGCAGGTCGCGCTCGTGGCGGTCGCGGATGCGCAGCATCTCCGGGCCGTAGGCGTCGTAGCGCCCGCTCTCGCGCCATAGATCGGCAGTCTGCAGCGTCGGCATCAGCAGCTCCTGCGCGCCGGCGGCGTCCTGCTCCTCGCGCACGATCTGGGCGATGCGTCGGAGCACCCGCCAGCCCGCCGGCAGCCAGGCGTAGATGCCGGACGAGGTCTGCCGCACCAGGCCGGCGCGGAGCATCAGCCGGTGCGAGGCGATCTGCGCTTCGGCTGGCGTCTCCCTCAGTGTCGGGAGCAGGGTGCGGGAGAGACGCATCGGGTGATCCTGGGGGTTGCCGGCGGGGCCAGACCCTACAGGTGCCGCCGTGCCGCGACCAGCCGGGTCGACGTCCCCGTCACCCTATCCGGTGAAACGATGGTTGCGCGCGCGATCAAAATTGCAAGCCAGCGCGCCGAGAGTCACAAAAATTCGTGACTCTTCGAGGCAGTGCTGCTAGCAAAGATGCGGCCCCGCAGCGGCTGGCGCGCGGGGCCAAGTTTAGGGAGGAAACGCCAGTCACGCGGCAGGATGGGAGCATGCTCACATCCTGCCAGTGATAATCCCTCCGGCGGCGCCGCATCGCCAGACAAAAATGGCGTGTCTCAGCCGGAAATTGCCGATTTCAGAAAGTGTTTGCCGAAATTGCAGGCAATTGCCTGTGGTCCGGCACACTCGCTGTTCACTCCACGTAATCACTCCGAGATCGCCAGCCAGCCATGCCGAAAACTTAGCCATGGCGAGCTGATGATCGCGAAGCAGCCGAGCCAGAGTATCGCCGCCACCAGCGTCGTCGCCAACACGATCCGGCCGAGCCGGACGCGCTCGGGCGCGCCGCGCCAGCCCGTGCGTTCGTCCGGCTGGGTAACCGGCCGGGCGCCGAGCGGCAGCACCGCGAACAGCGACGTCCACCAGATCAGCACATACAGCACGAGGCCGGTGAACCAGCCCATCCTAGCCTACTCCCTCTCCACGCTACACACGCAGCAGATGCACATCGACGAGCGGCCGCTTCTGCAACCGGCGGCCGACCGCGCGGCGCAGCGCCGCCTTTGCCGCGTCCGCCAGCGCCACGTCGTCCTGGCGCAGCGGCGTCGGCAGGTCGGCGACCGCCTGACTGAATTCGCGCTCTAGCTTCACGGTGTCGTCCTCCTCCGGGTCGAGCAGGCCCGGCGCGCTCACCCTCGCCTGGCCGACCAGGCCGCCCTCGGCGTCGACCGCGAACGAGCCGACGACCACGCCGTTGAACAGCATGCGCCGGCGCGCCGCCAGCACGCCGCCCTGCAGCGGCACCACACGGTTGCCGTCAAGCGCGAGCCGGCCGACCGGCGCGCTGTCCACGACCTCCGGGCGATTGCCCGACAGGCGCAGGATGTCGCCGTTCTCCAGCATCATCGGCGTCGCGCCGGCCTCCTGGGCGAGTGCGGCGTGGGTGGACAGGTGGCGCCACTCGCCGTGCACCGGCACCGCGTAGCGCGGCCGCACCAGCTCGTAGAGCCGACGCAATTCGTCGCGCGCCGGATGGCCGGAGACGTGGATCATGTGGTCGCGCTCGGTCATCACGTGCACGCCGCGACGCACCAGGTTGTCCTGCACGGCGCTGATCGCCCGCTCATTGCCTGGAATGACACGCGAGCTGAATACCACCGTATCGCCCTCGCCGAGCGCGATGTTGTGGTGCGTGTCCTGGGCGATGCGCGCCAGGGCGGAGCGCGGCTCGCCCTGGCTGCCGGTCACCAGCATGACCAGGTTCTCGTCGGGGATCGAGCCGGCGCGGTCCTCGGGGACGAACTCCGGCACGCCCCGCAAATAGCCGGTCTCGCGCGCCGCCGCCTCGATGTTGCGCAAGCTGCGGCCGACCAGCGCCACCGACCGCCCGGCGTCGCGCGCCGCCAGGGCGACGCTCTCGAAGCGCGCGACGTTGGAGGCAAAGCAGGTGATGGCGACGCGGCCATGGCGGATGCCGCGTATCAGCGCCGACAGGCTGCGGCGCACGTCCGCCTCGGAACCGGAATGCCCCTCGACCAGCGCGTTGGTGCTGTCGCAGACCATGGCGAGCACGCCGCGGTCGCCATACGCCTTGAACGCCGCCTCGTCGGTGGGCGGGCCGACCAGCGGCTCGGGGTCGAGCTTCCAGTCGCCGGTATGGATGATGGTGCCGTGCGCCGTCGTGATCGCCAGCGCCTGCGCCTCGGGGATCGAGTGCGCGACGCGCAGGAAGCGCAGCGAGAACGGCGGCAGCTCGAAGGCGCCGCCTGGCGGGATCACGTGCAGCTTGACCTCGTGCAGCAGCCCGGCCTCGCCGAGCTTGCGGCGCAGCACCGCGGCGGTGAACGGCGTCGCGTAGACCGGGCAGCCCAGACGCCGCCACAGATGCGCGACAGCGCCGACATGGTCCTCATGCGCGTGGGTGATGACCAGGCCGACCAGCTTGTCGCGGCGCTCCGCGATGAAGGACGGGTCGGGCATCAGTATGTCGACTTCGGGGTTCTCGTTGCCGCCGAACCCGATCCCGCAATCAACCGCCAGCCAACGGCCGCCGCATCGGTAGAGGTTCAGGTTCATGCCTATCTCGCCCGTCCCGCCCAGTGGCAGGAAGGCGAGGTCGCCGGTTGTTGCGTCCATCAAGTGCTTTCGTCAGTTGGGTGAGTCATGGTCAAGTCTGGTGCGTGACAATCTGGGGGTTGGATTGCGGCTCGCCAACATGCGCAGCCCATCCAGCGTCAAATCCGGCTCGATCCGGTCGAATATCGTCGTTCCCTCGGAGAACAGCGGCGCGAGGCCGCCGGTCGCGATCACCCGCAGCGTCTGCTCGAACTCGCGCGCGATGCGGGCGACCAGGCCCTCGACCAGCGCCACGTAGCCCCAGAAGATGCCCGACTGCATGGCCGAGACCGTGTCCTTGCCGATCACCGCCTGCGGTCGGCCGATGCCGATGCGCGGCAGCCGCGCCGCCGCCTGGTGCAGCGCCTCGATTGACAGGTTGATCCCAGGCGCGATCACCCCGCCCTGATAGGCGCCGTCGGCGGCGACGACGTCAAATGTGGTCGCGGTGCCGAAATCGATCACCACCAGCGGCTCGCGGAAGATCTGGTAGGCGGCGAGCGCGTTGAGCAGGCGGTCGGCACCGACCTCGGCAGGTGCCGCGACGTCGATGCGAAAGCCCCAGTCGAGGTTGGACCGGGCGACCAGAGGCTCGGCGCTGAACCAGTCGCGGCACAGCCGGCGTAAGTGATAGAGGGCAGCGGGAACCACGGTGCCGATCACGCTGCGCTCGATGTCGGCCGGCTTGAGGCCGGAGAAACCGAGCAGGGTCAGCAACCAGACTGCGTACTCGTCCGACGTGCGCTGCGGCTCGGTCGCGATGCGCCAGATGCCGCGCCAGCTTTGCCCGTCATGCACGGCGAAGACGACGTTGGTGTTGCCGGCGTCGATCACTAACAGCATGGTTCACGCCTTTAAGGAAAAAGGCCTACTTTTTTGAAAAAAAGTAGCAAAAAACTTTTGCTGATTTTGCGAAGTCGGCGCTGGCAGCGTTCTTATAAACAAAAGCTTTTTGGTTCTTTTTCTCGAAAAAGAACTGCTTCCTTTCTACGCCAGCAGCACGTCGCCTGACCTGATGGCTTCGATGGCGTTGCCGCGGTCGAGCAGCAGCGCGCCGTCCTCGGCCAGCCCGGCGAAGCGGCCCTCGATCGACACGCCGTCGCCGAGCGAGACGTGCAGCGTGCTGCCGACCGGATGCGCCGCGGCAAGCCAAGCCTCGCGCAACGCGGCGCCGCCGCCGGCCTCGAACGAAGCGAGCGCCTTCGCAAGCTCGCCAAGCAGCGCGCCGGCCAGCATCTCAGGCGCCGGCGGCGTGATGCGTTCGGCGAGGCAGGCAGTGCGCCGCTCCGCCAGCAGCGGCGCGTTCGTGATGTTGACCCCGATGCCGACGACGATCCAGTCGTTCCGCTTGGCGCCACCCGTCTCGCCCGCCTCGATCAGCACGCCGGCGAGCTTGCCCGCGTCGAGCAGCAAGTCGTTCGGCCACTTGATCAGCAGCCCCGCCGACCCGCCGAGGGCGTCGGCGACGGTCCGCCACAGCGCCACCGCGACCAGCAGCGCGAGCCAGCCGGACGCCGCTTGCCCGGCGCCGAACGTCGCGCGCGGCCGCAGCAGCACCGAGAGGTTGAGGTTGCCCGACGGCGCCTGCCAGGCTCGCCCGAACCGGCCGCGGCCGGCGCGCTGGCGCCGCGCCAGCACCGCGAGGCCGTCCGGCTCGCCCGACCTTGCCCGGGCGATGCACAGATCGTTGGTCGAGCCCAGCTCGTCATGGATTTCGAGCCGGAACCGGCTGGTCGCGTGCTCGAACGCCGGCTCGATCAGGGCCGCCTCATCCGAACAGCACCGTCGCCGCGGCATGCGCCGCATCGACGATCGGCGCGGGGAAGACGAAGAACAGCAGCGTAAAGGCGCCGCTCGCCAGCGCGACGAAAGACAGCGACGAGCTGCGCGGGTCGAACCGCTCCACCGCGTTGTCGAAGTAGATGACCTTGATCACGCGCAGGTAATAGAAACAGCCGACGACGCTGGTCAGCACGCCGATCACCGCCAGCGACCACAGCCCGGCATCGACGGCGGCGCGGAATACGTAGAGCTTGCCGACAAAGCCGGCGAACGGCGGCACGCCGGCCATGCTGAACATGAACAATGCGAACAGCGCCGCCAGCGTGCCGTCATGGCGGGACAGGCCGGAAAGATCAGAAATCTTCTCGAGCGCGATGCCGCGGCGGCGCATCGCCACGATGCAGGCGAACGTGCCGGCCGACATGAACACGTAGGTGACGAGGTAGATCAGCACGCCGTTGACGCCCGCCTCGGTGCCGGCGGCGAGCCCGATCAGCGCGTAGCCCATGTGGCCGATGGACGAATACGCCATCAGCCGCTTGATGCTGAACTGACCGATGGCGGCGAACGAGCCGAGCAGCATCGAGGCGATCGAGACCAGCTCGATGATCGGCTGCCAATGCCCGAGCTCGTGGCCGAATGGCACCAGCAGGCAGCGCAGCAGCACCGCGAACGGCGCCACCTTGGGTGCGGTGCTCATGAACGCGGTCACCGGCGTCGGCGCGCCCTCGTAGACGTCCGGCGTCCACATGTGGAACGGCACGGCGGACAGCTTGAAGGCGAGGCCGGCGATGATGAAGACGATGCCGACGACGAGCCCGGTCGAGACGCCGGGGCGCGACACCGCGCTCGCGAGATGGGCGAAATCCATCGAGCCGGAAAACCCGTAGGCGAGCGAGATGCCATAGAGCAGCAGGCCGGAGGCCAAAGCGCTGAGCACGAAATACTTGAGCCCGGCCTCCGAGCTGCGCAGTTCGTCGCGGGCGAAGGCGCACAGCACGTAGATCGCCAGCGATTGCAGCTCGAGGCCCATGTAGAGCGACATCAGGCTGGCCGCCGAGACCATCACCATCATGCCGACGGTCGACAGCAGCATCAGCACCGGGAACTCGAAACGGGCGATGCGCTGCTTCTCGTTGTAGTCGAGGGCGAGGATCATGCTGAGCGCGGCGCCGCTCAGCACCAGCAGCTTGGCAAACGTCGAGAACCCGTCATCGACCAGCAGGCCGTGATAGCCGACGCCGCGCGGCACCTGCAGCACCAGCGCCGCGGTGACGGCGAGTGCCGCGAGCGACAGCATCGTGCACATCAGGGTCGCGTCGCGCTTCTGCAGCACGCCGACCAGCAGGATCGCCAGCGCCGAGCACGCCAGCACGAGCTCGGGAAGTGCGATGATCCAGTTCATCGTGCGGCCATCCCGATCGCGTGCGGCAGACCAAGCGCCGCCTGATGCTGGTCGACCATCGCGCCGACGGTCGCGTCGAAATAGTGCGTGAAGCTCGACGGGTAGACGCCCATCCACAGCGTCAGCACGATCAGCGGCACGAAGATCGCGATCTCGCGCGGCGACAGGTCGAGGATCGAGCGCAGATCCGGTCGCGTCAGCGCGCCAAAGATCACCCGGCGATACAGATACAGCATGTAGGCGGCACCAAGGATCATGCCGAAGCTGCCGAGCAAGGCGAGCCACAGGCTCACCTGGAAGGCGCCGACCAGCACCAGGAACTCGCCGACGAAACCCGACGTGCCGGGCAGGCCGATGCTCGCCATGGTGAACACCATGAACATCGAGGCGTAGATCGGCATGCGCACGGCAAGCCCGCCATAGCGCGCGATCTCGCGGGTGTGCATCCGGTCGTAGATCACGCCGACGCAGAGGAACAGCGCCGCCGACACCACGCCGTGCGACAGCATCTGGAACAGCGCGCCCTGTATGCCCTGCACGTCGAAGGTGAAGATGCCGATGACCACGACGCCCATATGCGCAATCGAGGAATACGCGATCAGCTTCTTCATGTCGGTCTGCGCCAGCGCGACCAGCGAGGTGTAGATCACCGCGATCACGCCAAGCGCGTACATCAGCGGCGCGAACTGTGCCGACGCGGCGGGCAGCATCGGCACCGAGAAGCGCAGGAAACCGTAGGCGCCCATCTTGAGCAGCACGCCGGCCAGGATCACCGAGCCGGCGGTCGGCGCCTCGACATGCGCGTCCGGCAGCCAGGTATGCACCGGCCACATCGGCACCTTGACCGCGAACGAGGCGAGAAAGGCGAGGAACAGCCAGAACTGCATCTGCGGCGAGAAGCTGGTGTGCAGCAAGGTCGGGATGTCGGTCGAGCCGGCTTGGAACCACATCGCGAGCAGGGCGAGCAGCATCAGCACCGAGCCGGCGAAGGTGAACAGGAAGAATTTCAGCGACGCGTAGACACGTCGCGGGCCGCCCCAGACGCCGATGATCAGGTACATCGGTATCAGCACGCCCTCGAAGAAGACGTAGAACAGGATGAAGTCGGTCGCCGAGAACATCCCGACCATCATCGTCTCGAGGATCAGGAACGCGATCATGTATTCGCGCACCCGGGACTGCACGCTGTCCCAGGAAGCCAGGATGCAGAGCGGCGTCAGCAGCGTCGACAGCAGGACGAACAGCACCGAGATGCCGTCGACGCCGACCGAGTAGGCGACGCGAAAATCCGGCAGCCAGTTCACCCGCTCCACGAACTGGTAGCCGGCGACACGCTGATCGAACCGCGTCCACAGCAGGATCGAGATCAGGAAGATGACGAGGCTGGTCCACAGCGCCGTCCAGCGCGCGTTGGCGGCGACCGTCGCCTCGTCGCCCGGCAGCAGCGCGATGATCGCAGCACCCACCAGCGGGCCGAAGGTGAGGATGGAGAGCAGCGGGAAGCCGACGGTGCCCATGGCGCTAACGGAACATCACGAAGACGCTGATCAGCACGACGAGGCCGATCAGCATGGTGAAGGCGTAGACGGCGATCGAGCCGGTCTGGATGCGCACCACCTGCGCCGAGCCGTCGGCGGTCAACGTGGCCAAGCCGTTCGGCATGCCGTCGATGATCTTCTCGTCGCCGACATGCCAGAACTCGCGCGCCAGCCACAGCGCCGGGCGGACGAACAGGAAATCATACAGCTCGTCGAAATACCATTTGTGCATCAGGAACTGATACAGACCCTGGTAGCGCTGGGCGAGCCGCGCCGGAATGCCTGGCGAGACGATGTAGAACCAGTAGGACAGAGCAAGGCCGAGCAGGCCGGTCACGGTCGGCAGCGCCGCGATCAGGAACGGCGTGCGCTCGATCCTTACGATGATCTGGTTGTGTTCGCCGTTGAAGATCGCGCCGTGCCAGAACGCGCCCTGCTGCTCGCCGATGAACAGGCCGTGAAAGGCCCAGCCGGCGAACACCGCGCCGACCGACAGTAAGGCGAGCGGCAGCCACATCGTCCACGGGCTCTCATGCGCGTGCGACAGCGCGTCCGCACTCGCCGGCTTGCCGTGAAACGTGAGGAACAGCAGCCGGCCGGAATAAAACGCGGTCAGGAACGCCGCGGTCACGCCCAGGACAAAACCGTAATACCCAAGCGCGGAATGCGCCGCGAAGGCGCTTTCGAGGATGGCGTCCTTCGACCAGTAGCCGGCGAAGAACGGCACCCCGGCCAAAGCGAGCGAGCCGAGCCACATCGCGACGTAGGTGATCGGCACCTTGCGCCACAGCCCGCCCATGCGGAACATATCCTGCTCGTCATGCATGGCGTGGATCACCGAACCGGCGCAGAGGAACAGCAGCGCCTTGAAGAAGGCGTGCGTGAACAGGTGGAACATCGAGGCCTGGTAGGCGCCGACGCCGGCCGCCATGAACATGTAGCCGAGCTGCGAGCAGGTCGAATAGGCGATCACCCGCTTGATGTCGGGCTGCACGCAGCCGATGGTCGCGGCGAAGAAGCAGGTCGTGGCGCCGATGAACAGCACCATGTCGAGCGCGCCCGGCGCGAATTCGAGCAGCGGCGACATCCGCGCCATCAGGAACACCCCCGCCGTCACCATCGTCGCCGCGTGGATCAGCGCCGAGACCGGTGTTGGTCCCTCCATCGCGTCAGGCAGCCAGGTGTGCAGCAGGATTTGCGCCGACTTGCCCATCGCGCCGATGAACAGCAGCACGCCGATCACCTCGTAGGCGCGCCAGGTGGCGCCGAGCACGTGGTAGGTGTCGCCGACATGCGCCGGGATGGCGCCGAAGATCGCCGGGAAATCCACCGCGTCGAACTGCAGGAACACCAGAGCGATGCCGACGGCGAACGACAGATCGCCGACGCGGTTGACCACCATCGCCTTGATCGCCGCCCGGCAGGCGGAGGGCCGGTCGTACCAGTAGCCGATCAGCAGGTAGCTCGCGAGACCGACACCCTCCCAGCCGAAGAACAGCTGCACCAGGTTGTTGGCGGTCACCAGCATCAGCATGGCGAAGGTGAACAGCGACAGGTAGGAGAAGAAGCGCGGCACCGTCGCGTCGTGGCTCATATAGCCGACGCTGTAGAGGTGGATCAGCGTCGCCACCGTGCTGACCATCGCCACCATCAGCACCGATAGCGTGTCGAAACGCAGCGCCCAGGCGAGGTCGAAGCTGCCGACATGCATCCAGGTGACGATCGGCAGCACCGTGACCGGGGCGCCGAGCCAGACGAGGTCGATGAAGCAGGTGACGCCGCAGCACGCCGCCAGCACCATCAGCCCGATCGTGACCACCTGGCTCGCCCGGTCGCCGATGACATGGCCGAACACGCCGGCGACGATCGAGCCGATCAGCGGCGCGAACACCGCGACTGGATACAGGTCGAGCGGCGCCAGGCCGAGCGCGTAGCGGCCGCTTACGGGGTCCATCTCAACCCTTCATCAGGTTTACGTCCTCGACCTGGATCGAGCCGCGGTTGCGGAAGTAGACGACGACGATGGCAAGCCCGATCGCCGCCTCTGCTGCGGCGACGGTGAGCACGAACATCGCGAACACCTGCCCCGCCATGTCGTCGAGCGCCGAGGAGAATGCCACCAGGTTGAGGTTGACCGCGAGCAGGATGAGCTCGATCGACATCAGGATGACGATCACGTTCTTGCGGTTCAGGAAGATGCCGAACACGCCGAGCACCAGCAGGATCGCGCTGACGGTGAGGTAGTGGCCAAGCCCGATCGCCAGCGCGCCGCCCTGCATCAGCCGTGCTCCCCTGGCCCTGGATGATCGATGCCGTGCACCGGCTCGTGCGTGTCCTCCGGATGGCCGTGATCGTGACCATCGTCGTGCGTGTCGCTCTGATGTCCATGCCCAGCCCCGATCAGCACCCGCGGCTTCGGGCGCAGGATGGTGGTGACACCCTCGCCGAGCGGGGCGCGCACCATCTCGAGCGTCTCGGCGAGCGAGCGCGTCTGCTGGCGCGTGATGTCCTGGCGCCGCGCCACATGGCGGTCGCGATGCGTCAGCACAATCGCGCCGATCATCGCCACCAGCAGGATCAGGCCGGCGAGCTGGAACAGCAGGATGTAGTCGGTATAGACGAGCATGCCGAGCGCGTTGGTGTTGTGCATGCCGCCAGGCGTCGCCGACATGCGTAGCGCGCCCGCATCGGGCGCCAGCTTCCAGCCGGTCAGCACCACCACCAGCTCGATGCCGAGCACGAGGCCGACGGTCGCCCCGACCGGCGCGTAACGCTGAAAACCCTCGCGCAACTCGGAGAAATTGACGTCGAGCATCATGACGACGAACAGGAACAGCACCGCGACCGCGCCGACATAGACGATCACCAGGATCATCGCCAGGAACTCGGCGCCGGCGATCAGGAACAGCGCCGCGGCGTTGAAGAACGCGAGTATCAGGAACAGCACCGAGTGCACGGGATTGCGCGCACTCACCACCATCGCCGCCGAGGCCAGCAGTATGGCGGCGAAGACGTAGAACGCGATCGTGGTCAGGATCATCGCGCGCGCCTAGCGGTAGGGAGCATCGATCTCGAGCCGCTTGCCAAGCTCGCTCTCCCAGCGATCGCCGTTCGCCAGCAGCCGATCCTTGTCATACATCAACTCCTCGCGCGTCTCGGTCGAGAACTCGATGTTCGGCCCCTCGACGATGGCGTCCACCGGGCAGCTCTCCTCGCACAGGCCGCAATAGATGCATTTCGTCATGTCGATGTCGTAGCGCGTCGTGCGGCGCGAGCCGTCTTCGCGCGGCTCAGCCTCGATCGTTATCGCCTGCGCCGGGCATACCGCCTCGCACAGCTTGCAGGCGATGCAGCGCTCCTCGCCGTTGGGATAGCGGCGTAGCGCGTGCTCGCCCTTGAAGCGCGAGCTGATCGGTCCGCGCTCATAGGGGTAGTTGATCGTCGCCTTGGGCTTGAAGAAGTAGCGCATCGTCAGCGCCATGCCGGAGACGATCTCCCCCAGCAACAGCCGCCCGGCGGCCCGGTCCATCAACGCCATCGTTCCAACTCCTGGCCCGGTTACGGGCTTGTAGCTCTTCGGCAAAAGCAAGGCCAGGGCTCTGCCCTGGACCGGGCACCCATCGCACAAGTGCGATGGGACC
>CAXTSD010000024.1:0-13485 GCA_964246775.1 uncultured Acetobacteraceae bacterium
GGCGCGGGCGGTCGCCTCGGCCAGCGCCGCCCTCGCCCACGCCCCCGACGCCCCCGACGAACTCATCGACCGCGCCGCCGCCTACGCCGTAGAGCGACGCGACCGCGACGCCGTCGCCGACCTCGATCAAGCGCTGCAGATCGAACCGTCGCGCAGCGACGCGATGATCGCCCGCGCCGGCGCCTGGCGACGGCTCGACCAGCTCGATGCCGCCGAAGAGGACGTCGACCGCGCCCTCGCACGCGACCCGGAGAATGCCGACGCCCTGCTCGAACGCGGCATCATCCGTGAGCGTCGCGGCAACCTCGCCGGCGCTCGAACCGACTGGGAAGCGGCATCCACCCTGGCACCAGACGACCCCACCGGCGACCTGGCGCGCCAGAACTTGGCATTACTGGAAGCTGGGCCGCAGCGGTAAGGCGAGACAAGCATCAAGAAAGGCAAGGGCTCTGCCCTTGACCGGGCACCCATCGCACATGTGCGATGGGACCCGACGCTGGGGTCGAGCGACCCCAGACCCGCATCCATTGGAGTCTGATGAAGCCCTTTGCCTAGCGGACATACCGCCCAAAAAACCGCGGCACTAGGCCGGCGAATTCGGGGCTTTGCAGGGCCGCCTCGATGATGTCCTCGATGCCTTTCTGGCCGTCGAGCAGGTTGGCGCTCAGCGCATTCAGCCCATCGTGGTCCGGCGGGCGCAGCAACAGGGTGTGATAGATCGCGGTGACCAGGCTCCTCGCCAGCGCCCGGTTATAGATGACGGCGCCGCGTTCGGTCGGCTCGAAGATCGGGGCCGGCTGCATCGGCGCCGGCCGTTCGGCGCCCGCCGGTTCCGGCGGCGCGACGTCCTCGTCGCCCCAGGGCCCCTCCAGCGCGGCGCGGCAGAGATCAAGCCAGCAGGCGGCGTCGATGTCGTCCTGGCAGGTGTAAGGGGCGAAGCGGGTGATCCCGGCGAGCTTGACGCCGGTCGCCACCAGCCGCGCCGCGCCGGCCGGGGTTTCATCGCCGGCGGGCAGCACGCAGAGCAGGCGCTGCGGGCCGTAGAGGTCGAGCGCCGCCTTCAGTTGCAGGATGTCGAGCAGGCTTAGCCCCGCATTCACCTTGTAGACAAAAATCTTGCCGCGCGTGGCGAGCGTCTCGAGCGTGGTGCGCAGCAGGAAGGCGATATGGCGCGCCTCGCGGGCGTGGGTGGCCGCCACCTCGTCGGTCCGTGGCAGCGCCCGGTGGCCGCCGGACCGACCATCCTGGGCATAGGCGCCGGCGTGGAAGCGCAGGTCGTATTTCGTGTCGAGTACCGAGCCGCCATCGATGATTACCAGGTCCTCGCGCCGATACAGCCCGGCAAAGCGGGCGCAGAGCGCGTCGAGCAGACCGGGCAGCGGCGCGCCGCCCCAGCGCAGCAACGAGATCGGCTCGATGCCGAAATGCCGCTGCACGAAGCCGAACTCGCAGGTGTCGCCGAGGCTCTCGAACCGCGCCATCACCGCCGCCGCATCTTGTGTTCCGCTGTGCGGCTCCGCGCTGTCCATGCAAGGCATCCGGCTGGGTTGGTTTCATCTGGCGATCGGGCGTCCTGCCTGCGACCATCCTCTGACTGGAACAGTTGAGGCGTTTGATCGCCAGGCAAACACGTCTAGCCTCCGCTCGGAGCGGCGCAAAGGCCCGGGCTCGCGCCGCATGACGCACAGGACCGTGACACCAGACGCATGTCGCTCGAGAGCCGTCTGACCGAGGCTGACCTATGGCTGCTCGACCGCGCCTTCCAGCCGGTCAGCAACTGGCTGGGCGAGCGCCCGTCAGCCTTCGATGTCGGGCTGAGCCTGCAGCTCGGCGCCGTGGTGTTCGAACTTGCGGCCGACATGGCGCTCTACGTCGCCGGCCTGCTGGACCTCTGGGGCGGGCTTTATGACGGGCTGAGCTGCGCCTGCGGCCTGTGGTTCTATGTCTTCGTCTCGCGCCAGCGGGCCCTGGTCCGGCCGGGACGGCTCAACCCGCTGCGCATCACCTATCGTATGCTGCGCCTGTTCGGCCTCGGCTTTGCGGCCTGGAGCATAGTCAGCAGCGCAAGCTCGGATGCCGAGGGGGCGCTGTCATACGGGCTGTCGGCGCTGTCGAACATCGCCTTCGTGGCCGGGCTCTACCTGATATCGTGCCAGCCGCCGCCACCAGGCCGGCGGCGCACCGTCACAGCCGGCATCGGCCGTGCGGTGCCGGATCCTGGCAGGGCTTGAGGGCTGGCTGGGGCGGGAGGGATCGAACCTCCGAATGACGGAATCAAAATCCGTTGCCTTACCGCTTGGCGACGCCCCAACAACGACAGCCGGCAACGTGATTAGGTCGCGGACCGGGCCTCAGTAAAGCCCTGGTCGTCGAGCATTCCGCCGCCCCAGCTCCACCAGCCTGTCCGGGCAAGGCGCTTGGCGGCCGCCGCCGCCTCGCGCGACGTCGCGAACAAGCCAAAGCAGGTGGCGCCTGAGCCGCTCATCCTGGCGAGACGGCAGCCCCGGGCGCCCTCGATCGCCGCGAGCACGCCGCCGATGACCGGGCACAGCGTTATCGCCGGCGCTTGCAGGTCATTGCCGAGCGCCGTTAACCACTCGGCGAGCGCCTCGAGATCGGGCCAGGCCGCAGGCAGCTCGCAGGGCGCCGAAACGCCGGGCGGACAGGCGGCGAACACGGCGGCGGTGGACACGCCGACGCCCGGGTTGACCAGCAGCAGGCCGCAGGCGGGCAGACGCGGCACCGGGCCAAGCCGTTCGCCGACGCCGCGCATGAGTGCAGGCCGAGCGGCAAGGCAGACTGGAACGTCGGCGCCAAGGCCAAGCGCCAACGCTGCGAGCGCATCGGCCGCGATGTCGATCGACCACAGCCGGCAGAGCACGCGCAACGCCGCCGCGGCATCGGCCGAGCCGCCGCCAATGCCGGAGGCGACCGGCAAGCATTTCGTGAGGCGCATTGCCGCGTCGGCTGGAACACCGGCAGGCCCGGCGCGCAGGACAAGGTTGTCCGCCTTCGCCAGCCCGCCGGCGAACCTGCCATCGAGCGCGAGGCTGAGCCCGATGCCGGCGGCGGCCGACACGCGGTCGCCGACATCGGCGAAGACGACCAGGCTGTCGAGCTCGCGGTAGCCGTCGGCGCGTCGGCCGGTGACGTGCAGATGCAGGTTCACCTTCGCCGCCGCGAAGCCGGCCTGAGCGTCGCTGCCGCTCACCGCTGGGCGGCGGCGGGCGGCGTCGCTGTCGAAGGCTCGTGCAGCTCGGCTTCGAGATGGGCGCGGTCGGCGGTCGGCGGGTTGAGCCCCAGGGCGCGACGCCACTGCGCCTGCGCCTCCGCCGGACGGCCGGCCGCCTGATAGGCGTCGCCGAGATGGCCGGTGACGGTCGGGTCCTCGGGGGTCAGCGCCACGGCGCGCTCCAGCCAGCGCAGCGCGCCCGGCACGTCGCCGCGACGCAGCAGCACCCAGCCGAGGCTGTCCATGATCGCGCCGTCGTCGGGTTCGTGGGCGAGCGCCCGCTCGATCAGCGCCTGCGCCTGCGGCAGCTCGCGGTTCTGCACCGCGTAGGAGTAGCCGAGATAGTTCAGCACGCTCGGCTGGTCCGGCGACAGGGCGAGCGCATGGCGCAGGTCCGCCTCCGCCGCCGGCCAGCGATGCAGCGCGTCGAGCGCGATCGCGCGGTCATAGAACAGCCCCCAGTCGGCGGGCCCGGGCTGCGGCACCAGCGCGATCGCCTGGTCGTAGCGCGCGAGAGCCTGCTCGTTGCGGCTATCCATCCGGTCGAGATCGCCGAGGGCGACGAGCGGCACCGGGCTCGCCGGATGGCTCGCGGCGAGGTCCTGCAATCGTCGTTCGGCGTCCGCGTTACGGCCAAGTGCCGTCAGCAGGCCGACGCGGTGCATGGCGACCACCGCGCGTAGCGGGTCGTCAGGAGCGTCGCCATCGAGCGCATGGAGCGCCAGCTCGGGATGGTGCAGCTGCTGCTGCAGCTCGCTCAGCAGCAGCAGCGCCGCGCCGAGCTTGGGTCGCAGATCCAGGGTGAGGCGGAGCAGCATGATCGCCGGTTCAGCCGCGCCCTGCTGCTGCAGCACGACCGCGAGCTGCAGATACGCTTCGGCGATGCCGTCGAGCGGCGTCTCCACCGGCCGGGTGGCGATGTCTGCCAGCAGGTCGGGTGCTGCGATCGCGAGGTTCGGGCTACCTCGCACCACACGGTCAAGCGCCTGTTCCGCCTGCATCGGCCGGCCCTGCCGTGCATCAAAGCTCGCGATCATCTCGGCCAGGCGAAGGTTCACCCCGCCAAGCCGCTGCTCGGTCTGCGCGTAGAGCTTCGCCGCGAGGTCGTTCCGCCCGGCGAGATCGGCGATGAGGGCGGCGTGCAGGTCATCGATGCCGTGCGCCTGCGGCTGGCTGGCGGCGCGCAGCAGGGCGAGTGCGGCGTCGGTCTGTCCGGCGGCGACATACGACCAGGCGAGCAGTATCGGCTGCACCGCGCCGCCGAGCCCGTCCTGCGGCATCGCGTCGTAGAGCGCCCGCGCCCCGGCCCAGTCGCCCGCGGCGGCCCTGGTATCGGCGAGCAGCAGCCTGGCGATGCCGTTATCCGGCAGTCCGGCGGCCAGGCGCGTCGCTTCCGGGTTGCCGGCCAGCAGGTTGGTCTGGAACGCCAGGCGGCGCAGTTCGGGATCACCGCTATCCGCGGTGGTGAGGCGCAGGAAGTCGGCAGCGGCACGATCGGGGTCGTCGTGGCCGCTGGCGAAATGCGCCTCGAGATAGAGGCCGGAGAAGCCCTCGGGCAGCGGCGCCGGGCTCGCCGACGCTTGCGCCCGCGCCGCCGCCGGCAGCAAGAGCCCGCCGGCGAGCAGGCTCGCCCCCAGGCGGGCGCGCCTCCGGCGGCTCACATGCCGCCCGGATAGACCGGGCCGCCGCCGCCCTCGGGAACGACCCAATCGATGTTCTGCGTCGGATCCTTGATGTCGCAGGTCTTGCAGTGCACGCAGTTCTGCGCGTTGATCTGCAGCCGCGGCTCGCCGACCTCGACGCCGACCGCCTCGTAGACGCCGGCGGGACAGTAGCGGCTCTCGGGGCTGCGATACTCGTCCCAGTTCACGGCAGCCCAGCGCGCCGGATCGCGCAGTTTGAGGTGCACCGGCTGGTTCTCCTCGTGATTGGTGTTCGACAGGAAGACCGAGGAGAGCTTGTCGAAGGTGAGCACGCCGTCCGGCTTCGGATAGACGATCTGCTTCGCCTCAGCGGCCGGCTTCAGCGTCTCGTAATCGCCGTGCCTGTGATGCAGCGTCCACGGCGCCCGGCCGCGCAGCAGGTAGGTGTCGAGCGCCGAGTAGGCGATGCCGCCGTAGAGGCCGAACCTGGCGAAGGCGGGGCGCAGATTCCGCTCGCGCTTGAGCTCGGGATAGAGCCAGCTCGCCTCGAACTTCGCCTGGTAGCTCGCCGGCTCCGGCGCGCGGTGCGCTGCCATCGCCTCGGCGACCGCTTCCGCGGCGAGCATGCCGGACTTCATCGCCGCGTGGGTGCCCTTGATCTTCGGCACGTTGAGAAAGCCGGCGGCGTCGCCGATCAGCGCGCCGCCGGGAAAGCTGAGCTTGGGGATCGACTGCAGGCCGCCTTCCGACAACGCGCGGGCGCCGTAGCTGATGCGCTTGCCGCCTTCGAAATGCGGCCGCATCAACGGGTGCGTCTTGAGCCGCTGGGTCTCCTCGAACGGCGCCAGCCAGGGATTGCTGTAATCCAGCCCGACGACGAAGCCGTAGGACACCAGGTTGTCGCCCCAGTGATACAGCCAGGAGCCGCCGTAGGTCGCGCGATCGAGCGGCCAGCCGAAGCTGTGCATGATGAAGCCGGGCTGGTGATTGGCGGCGGGTATCTCCCACAGCTCCTTGACGCCCAGCGCGTAGGTCTGCGGATCGACACCCTGCCGCAAGCCGAAGCGCGCCATCAGCGACTTCGCCAGCGACCCGCGGCAGCCCTCGCCGAACAGCGTGTATGTGGCCCGCAGCTCCATCCCGGGCGCAAAGTTCGGGCCGGGCTCGCCCTCGCGGTTGACCCCCATGTCGCCGGTCGCGACGCCGACGATGCGCCCATCCTCCTCGAGCAGCTCGGCGGCGGCGAAACCAGGATAGATTTCGACGCCGAGCGTCTCTGCCTGCTCGCCGAGCCAGCGGCAGACATTGCTCAGGCTCACGATATAATTGCCGTGATTGTGCATCTGCGGCGGCGTCGGCAGCCGGTATCCCGCCGTCTCGGTCAGAAACATGAACCGATCCACGGTCGCCGGCGTGCTCAGCGGCGCGCCGCGCTCGCGCCAGTCGGGCAGCAGCTCGTCGAGCGCGCGCGTTTCGATCACCGCCCCGGAGAGGATGTGCGCGCCGACCTCGCCGCCCTTTTCGACGACGCAGACAGTCGCCTCGGGGGCGAGCTGCTTCATGCGTATGGCGGCGGCGAGGCCGGCTGGACCCGCCCCCACCACCACCACGTCGAACTCCATCGCCTCGCGCTCGCTCATTCCTCACGTCCTCTTTTCAGCCCTAAGATAGTCGGAAGTCGCGCCGGGAAAAGCCGGCGCGTTGTCGAAGCCGCGCCGGGACGCCGGCGCGTTGTCAAGCCGCGCCGGGAAGCCGGCGCGTGTTCAAGGGGGTGTGGTGTTGGAGATGTCGCCGCTCGAGCTGCTTGCCTTGCAGCTGGACTGGGGAGCGGACGAGGCGCTCGACGACGAGCCGGTCGACCGCCGCACGCTGCAGCCGATCGCCGCCGCCAAGCCGTCCCCGATCGTCGCCGCCACGGCAGCGCCGAGTGCCGCCGCCGCCGCGCCAGGCACGCCGGCTGAACGCAGCCGCGTCCTCGCCGCGGCCTGCGCCAGCCAGGAGGCGCTGCGCGATGCCCTTCGCGACGGCGCGCTGGTGGCGGAGCTCGCCGCCTTGCGTGCCACGGCGGGCAGTCTCGTGCTGTGCGAGGGCAATCCGGCATCGGGACTGGTGCTGGTCGGCGAGGTGCCGGGCCCGGAGGAGGATCGCGCCGGCCGGCCGTTCGTCGGGCGCGCCGGCCAATTGCTCGACCGCATGCTCGCCTCCATCGGCCTCGACCGGACAAGGCTGGTGATCGTGATGCTGGTGCCGTGGCGCCCGCCAGGCGGCCGGATGCCGAGCGAGGCGGAGCTCGCTGCCTGCCTGCCGTTCCTGCAGCGCCATCTCGCCTTGCTGGAGCCGCAGCGGCTGGTGCTGTTCGGCAATCTGGCGCTACGCCTGATTGGCGGCAATGCCGGCGGCCTGCGCAGGCTGCGCGGCAGATGGCTCGATGCCGAAATCCCCGGCCTCGGCGCGCCGGTCAAGACGCTGCCGATGCTGCCGCCCGCCCTGCTGCTCAGCCAACCCGCCTGCAAGCGCGAGGCCTGGACGGACCTGCTGACCTTGGACGCGGCCCTCGGCGCCGACCGTGACCGCGTCGCACTGGCTGGTCAGGATGCCGCTGCCGATGCGGGCTCGCAGCCGACGCGGAACGCGCGCTGAAACCTTGCGTTGTAGCCGCCGAATGATCGCCAGCACGGACCTGCCCGATGGGGCGCCAGCCCCAACGGCCGCGCGAGAGGTGTCGGCTGCCGGCTCTGGTCATGGGCTTGACGACTTGCACGAGTGCCGCGATTGCGGTCTCGTACAGACGCTGCCGCGGCTCGAGGTCGGCAACAAGGCCGAGTGCCTGCGCTGCCACGCGACGCTGCGCCGGCAGAAGCCGAACCCGATCAACCGAGCGCTTTTCTGCACGCTCGCGGCCGCCGTCCTGTTCGCCTTCAGCCTGAGCGAGCCGCTGCTCGACATGTCGGTGATCGGCCAGCGCCACGTCGCCACCCTGTTCACCGGCCCGGCGCAGCTCCGCGTTTTCGGGATGTGGGAGATCAGCCTCGCCGTCCTCACGGTGCTGGTCGCGATGCCGATCCTGAAGATGCTGCTGATGCTGACGGTGCTGATCGGCGTGAAGGTCCGCCCGGTGCACGCCTGGTTGCCGGCGATCTTTGGCTGGCTGCAACGCATCGGCCCCTGGGCAATGGTCGAGGTGTTCCTGCTCGGCGTCTTCGTCGCCTACACGCGCCTGGTGGCGATCGCGCAGGTCGAGATCGGTCCGGCGCTGATCGCGCTCGGGGGCGTGATGGTGGCGATGAGCGCCGCCGATGCGGCGATGGACAACGAGGCGGTATGGGAGGAGATGGAGCGCCACGGCCTGCGCGGCCGACCGCGCGACATGCGTCGCGCCCGGCTGATCGGCTGCGAGACGTGCGGTATGTTGAGCAGGAGCGACGAAGGCCTGTCCTGTCCGCGCTGCCGACAGCGTCTTTGGGCGCGCAAGCCGGACGCCGTCGTGCGAACCTGGCTGCTCGTCGCCACGGCGGCGCTGCTCTACATACCTGCCAACCTGTTGCCGGTGATGACGGTCATCCGCTTCGGCCGCGGCGCGCCAAGCACGATCGCCAGCGGCGTGGTCGAGCTGGCCGCGGCCCAGGACTGGCCGCTCGCCTTGCTGGTGCTGTTCGCCAGCATCCTGGTGCCGTGCTTCAAGCTGATCGCACTGTCCACGATGCTGATCGTGTCGCATTCCCGCTCAGGCTGGCAGGTGCGTCGCCTGACCTCGATCTATCGTGTGGTCGAGTTCATCGGCCGCTGGTCAATGATCGACGTGTTCATGGTTACCATCCTGGTCGGGCTGGTTCGCGTCGGCATCATCGCCTCGGTCATGCCAGGCCTCGGCGCCGTCGCCTTCGCCGCCGTCGTCGTGCTGACGATGTTCGCCGCCTCCAGCTTCGATCCGCGCCTGATGTGGGACAGGGCAGGCCTCAACGGCGGGGCATTCGGCTCGTCCGCCGACGACGAGGTCCGGGCGCGCGATGAAGCGGCGCAAGCGCACGCCAGGGTGCCGCCCGGCAGGCAGGCCGCGTGAGCGGCGCCGGGGATCACGGCCAGCCGGATCCGCCGCCCGACCCGCCGCAGGCGCGCGTTCGCAAGCGGCGGCGGGTCTCCGTCGTCTGGCTCGTGCCGATCCTGGCACTCGGGCTCGCGGCCTGGCTCGGCTACACCACCATCAGCTCGCGCGGGCCGGTGATCACCCTCACCTTCAAGTCGGCGAACGGCGTCAGCGAGCAGCAGACCCAGGTCAAGCACAAGAATGTCGGGCTTGGCACCGTCGAGAGCATCAAGCTCGCCAAGGACATGACCCACGTCATCATGCGGGTGCGGATGACCCGTCAGGCAACCGACTACATGACCGATCACGCGCGTTTCTGGGTGGTGCGGCCGCGCCTGTCGCTGGGCAACATCTCCGGCCTCGAGACGCTCGTCTCGGGCGCCTATATCGAGCTCGACCCCGGCCAGCCCGGCGGCAAGCCGGAAACCGAGTTCACCGGGCTTGAGGACCCGCCGGGCATCCGCTCGGACGAGCCGGGCCACACCTTCGTCCTGCAGGCCGACCGCCTCGGCTCGCTTGGGCCAGGCTCGCCGGTGTTCTACCGCGACGTCAGCGTCGGCGAATTGCTGAGCTACGACCTCACCCGAGGGCAGAGCCCGATCTCGATCAACATCTTCGTCCGCGCGCCGTACGACTCATACATCCGCCCGCAGACCAGGTTCTGGAACGCCTCCGGCGTGTCGCTCGACACCGGCGCCCAGGGACTGCACCTCGAGTTCGAGTCGTTGCAGGCCGTCATCGCCGGCGGCATCGCCTTCGGCACCGCCGACGAGGCGGAAAGCGGCATCAGGAGCGAGAACGACGCCAAGTTCCACCTGTTCGACAGCCAGGCCGAGGCGGACGCCGCCGGTTTCCGGGCGCGCATCGCCTTCGTGTCGTATTTCAGCAGCGCCGTGCGCGGGCTCAACCGCGGCTCGCCGGTCGAGCTGTTCGGCATCAAGATCGGCAACGTGACCGACGTCCGACTCGAGCTTGACACCGCGACCGGGCAGGCGCGCGTGCGCGTCGCCTACGAAGTGCAGCCCGAGCGCATCTTCGGCCGCGGCGACACCGACCAGCTCGATCCGATTACCACCACAGAGCGCATGGTCCGCCTCGGCCTGCGCGCCGTGCTCGACAGCAGCAGCATCATCACCGGCACCAAGGTGATCTCGATGCAGTACGTGCCGAACGCGGGAGCCGGGCAGGTGCGCATGGAAGACAAGATCATCGTCGTGCCGAGCGAGTCGGGCGGGCTCGACAACATCATGACGTCGCTCTCCGACCTCACGACCAAGCTAAACCAGATCCCGTTCGCCGAGATCGGCCGCAACGTCTCGCACCTCGTCGCCAGCCTCGACGAGACCGTCGGCGGGCCGCAGATGAAGCAGGCGGTGCGGTCGTTGCAGGAGACGCTCGCCGAGACAAGCGACCTGGTGCACAAGGCCGACGCCGGCGCGACGCCGTTGCTGAAACGCCTGCCGGCCTTATCCCAGGAGCTCGAGCAGACCTTGCAGCATGCGCGCGACCTGCTCGGCTCCGCCGGCTATGGCGGCAACTCGGACTTCCAGCGCAATGTCGGCCGCACGCTCGATCAGGTGAACGACACGGTGCGCTCGGTCCGCCTGCTCGCCGATTTCCTCACCCGCCACCCCGAGGCCCTGATACGCGGCCGCACCGGCGAGGCCAAGGAGCGTTGACCATGGCCCTCCTCCGCGCCCCGCTGCGAGCCCGTTTGCGCCGCGCGATCGCGCTCGCCGTTGTCCTCGCGCTCGCCGCCTGCGCCTCGCCCGACACCACGTATTTCACTCTCGGCGAGGTGCCGGGAACGCCGATCGCGTCGCTCTCGCCCGCCGCCCCACATGTCGTCGAGCTGCGCCGCCCCGGCCTGCCCGGCTATCTCGACCGCACCGACATCGTGAGCCGCAACGTCAACGACCGCCTCGAGCTGGCGAAGTTCCAGAGCTGGGCCGAGCCGATCGGCGACATGACCGGAAGGGTGCTCGCTGCCGACCTGTCGCAACGCCTGCCCGGCGTCAGCGTGTTCTCGGAAGCGAGCGCGATCTCCGCCGACCCGGACGCCCGCATCGACCTCGACCTGCAGCGGTTCGGCGCCGGCGCCGACGGCGTCGTGCGTCTCGACGCGCAGATTGCGGTCGAGCCCAGCCGCGGCCACCGCGTCGCCACCCGGCGGGTCAACATCGCGGTCACGCCGGGCGCGCCGACGACCTCGGCCCTGGTCGCCGCGATGAGCGCCGCACTCGGGCAGCTTGCGGATCAGATCGCGTTGCTGATCAGCCCTTCGCTTTCGGCGGCAGGTCGAGCCTGAGCGACAACTCCTTGAGCCGCGACGCGTCGACCGGTGCCGGGGCGCCCATCATCAGATCTTGGCCCTGCTGGTTGAGCGGAAACAGGATCACCTCGCGTATGTTCGGCTCATCGGCGAGCAGCATCACCATGCGGTCGATCCCCGGCGCCGAACCGCCATGCGGCGGCGCGCCATAGCGGAACGCGTTGAGCATGCCGCCGAACCGCGCCTCGACATCGGCCCGCGTGTAGCCGGCGATCTCGAAGGCGCGGATCATCACCTCCGGGCGATGATTGCGTATCGCGCCCGAACTCAGCTCGATGCCGTTGCACACGATGTCGTATTGGAACGCCTTGATGGTCAGCGGGTCCTGCCCGTCCAGCGCCGCCATCCCGCCCTGCGGCATGCTGAACGGGTTATGGCTGAAATCGACGCGGCCGGTCTCCTCGTTCAGCTCATACATCGGGAAGTCTGTGATCCAGCAGAAGCGGAACGCGTCCCGCTCGATCAGGCCAAGCTCGCCCGCGATCTTGGTCCGCACCAGGCCGGCGAATTTTTCCGCAACACCACGCCCGCCGGCGGCGAAGAACACCGCATCGCCGGGCTTGCTGCCACAGGCATCGCGGATGGCGGCGATGCGGTCCGGCTCGAGGTTCTTCGCGATCGGGCCGCGCGCGCCGTCCGCCTCGAAGATCAGGTAGCCCAAGCCGCCGCCGCCCTGCTCGCGCGCCCACTCGTTCAGCTTGTCGAAGAACGAGCGCGGCTGGCTCGCAGCACCTGGCGCCGGGATCGCACGGACGATGCCGCCTGAGGCGGCGATCCGGCTGAACAAGGCGAAGCCGGAACCCGCATAATGCGCGGTCACGTCGCGTATGCGCAGCGGGTTGCGCAGGTCGGGCTTGTCGGAGCCGAACTCCAGCATCGCCGTCTCGTAGGCAATGCGCCGGAACGGTGCGTCGTCCACCTGACGGCCACGCCCGAACTCCACGAAGATGCCGGCGATCACCGGCTCGATCGTCGCGAACACGTCCTCCTGCGAGACGAAGCTCATCTCGAAGTCGAGTTGGTAGAACTCGCCGGGGCTGCGGTCGGCGCGGCTCGCCTCGTCGCGAAAGCACGGCGCGATCTGGAAGTAGCGGTCGAAGCCGGCGACCATCAGCAACTGCTTGAACTGCTGCGGCGCCTGCGGCAGCGCGTAGAACGAGCCGGGATGATTGCGCGCCGGCACCAGGAAGTCGCGCGCCCCCTCCGGGCTGCTGGCGGTCAGGATCGGCGTCTGGAACTCGGTGAAGCCGGCCGCGATCATGCGCGCGCGCAGGCTCGCGATCACCTCGGCGCGCAGCATCATGTTGGCGTGCACGCGCTCGCGCCTGAGGTCGATATAGCGATAGGCGAGGCGTATCTCGTCCGGGTAGTTTTCGGTCCCCGCCACCTGCATCGGCAACTGGTCGGCGTCTGACTGCACGTCCACCGCCGCCGCCCGCAGCTCCACCTCGCCGGTCGGCAGCCTCGGGTTAACCGTCTCCGGCGCGCGGGCGACGACCTGGCCGGTGACGGTGATCACGCTCTCCACGCGCAGCCCGTCGACGGTCGCGAACGCCTCGGCGCCGGCGGGAAACACGATCTGGGTCAGGCCGGAGTGGTCGCGCAGGTCGATGAACAGCAATCCGCCATGGTCGCGCTTCGAGTGCACCCATCCGGAGAGCCGCGCGGTCTGCCCGGCATCGCTCGAACGTAAGGCGCCGCAGGTGTGCGTGCGGTAGGCGTGCATGATTGTCTCGATCCTTCGCGTCAGGCTCGCTTACCCGACGTCGGATTGCGTGACAAACTGGAGGGATGCCACGTGCACCCCGCGTCGACTATCCGGCCCCCGTCCTCGTCACCGAAACGGGCACGCTCGCCGCCCTGTGCGGCCGCCTCGGAGCCGAACCCTTCGTCACCGTCGACACCGAGTTCATGCGCGAGCGCACCTACTGGCCGGAGCTCTGCGTCGTCCAGCTCGGCGGTGCCGAGGCGATCGCGGTGATCGACGCGCAAGCTCCGGGGCTCGATCTCGCGCCGCTCGGCGCCCTGCTCGCCGAACCCGCGGTGACCAAGGTGTTCCACGCCGCGCGTCAGGACGTGGAGATCTTCCTGCAACTGTTCGGCGCCGTGCCGACGCCGATCTTCGATACACAGGTCGCCGCGATGGTCGCCGGCTTCGGCGACCAGGTCGGCTACGAGCAGCTCGTCGCCTCGC
>CAXTSD010000025.1:0-13418 GCA_964246775.1 uncultured Acetobacteraceae bacterium
CCCGGGCCGGCCCCCCCGCCGCCGTCCGGGGGCGCGGCCGCGCCGGGCATGCGCGCCTGCCCGCCGCCGGCGCCACCGCCGGCGAGGCGGCGGCCCGCGCCATCGCCTTCATCGCCGACGAGGCCGACCGGCTGGCGGCGGGGGGCCGGCGCGTGGCGGGGTTCGAGCCGCCGTATTCCACCCTGTCGACCGGCCGCATCGAGGGCGGCGGCGCGCTCAACGTGATCCCCGATCGCGCCCGCTTCGAGGTCGAGTGGCGCAGCATTCCAGGCGACGACCTCGAGGACGGCGTGCGGCGGCTGGCCCGCCACCTCGACGAGGCGATCATGCCGCGGCTGCGGGCGGTCGACCCGAGCTGCGGCTTTGAGATCAGCGTCGGCGTGGCGCTGCCGCCGCTCGACCTGCCGGGCGGGCATCCGCTCGCCAGCCTGGTGGCGCACCTCACCGGCGCCAACGAGACGCTTTCGGTCAGCTACGGCACCGAGGCGGGCCTGTATCAGGGCGCCGGCATCGCCAGCATCGTCTGCGGCCCCGGCGACATCGCCCAGGCGCACCAGCCGGACGAGTTCATCGCGCGGAGCCAGCTCGACGCCTGCGACGGCTTTCTCGCGCGGCTGATCAGCCAGTTGGAGGCGCAGTCTGGCGATGCGGTGGCGAGGCGATGCTGAGCGCGACGGCGCCGCAGGAGTTCGAGGTGAGGACGCGCCCGCCCGACCTGTCGGCCTGGCGGGCCGGAAATTGCGGCGTGCCCGGCTTCATGAGCTACGCCGCGGCGGCGCCCGGCCCGCACGTCGTCGTCACCGCACTCGTGCACGGCAACGAGATCAGCGGCGCGATCGCGCTCGACCGGCTGCTGCGCGGCAAGCTGCGCCCGGCCTGCGGCCGGCTCACCCTCGGCTTCGTCAACCTCGACGCGTTTGCCCGCTTCGACCCGGAGGCGCCGACCGCCTCGCGCTTCGTCGACGAGGACCTCAACCGGGTCTGGGACCCGGTCCGGCTCGACGGGCCGGAGCGCTCGCTCGAGCTCGACCGGGCGCGCGAGATACGCCGCGTGATCGAGAGCGCCGACGTGCTGCTCGACCTGCACTCGATGCTGTGGCCGTCCGACCCGCTGATCCTGTGCGGGCCGACGGAGAAGGGCCGGCTGCTGGCTCTATCGCTCGGCGCGCCGCCGCTGGTCGTCGCCGATCACGGCCACGCGAGCGGGCCGCGCCTGATCGACCACCCGTGCTTCACCGGCCTCGATACCGGCCGCATCGCCATACTGGTCGAGGCCGGGCCGCACTGGCAGGCGGCGACGGTTACGACCCAGCTCGCCTGCCTTGCGGCGCTGCTCGGGCGCACCGGGCTCAGCCCGGGCGCAAAGCCGACCGCCCGGAAGGCGGCGCGCTGGGCGGAGGTGACGCACGCAATCACCGCCGCGACCGCCGAGTTCAGTTTCCTGCGGCCGTTCCGCGGCGGCGACATCGTGGCGGAGCGCGACACCCTGATCGCGCTCGACGGCGACGCCCCGATACGCACGCCGCACGACGAGTGCCTGCTGGTGATGCCCAGCCTGCGCCCTAGCCGCGGCCATACCGCGGTCCGCCTGGCGCGCTTCAATGGTTAGGCAGGAGCGTGCCTACACCTTCGCGTGAGATGACGCGGGGACGAGGACGTCGGCGCCTGGCGGCTCGGCTCGCAGCATCTCGTCGATCGCGTCGCGGGCGGCGATCACCGCGCCCTTGAACGAGCCGCGCGGCCCGCGCGCCCGGGTGAGCCCGGTCGCCCGGATCTGCTGGCCGGGCTGATCGGCCTCGCCCTCGACCGGTGCGGCGCGCACCGACCAGGCGCGCACGCCGTCGGTTTCGATGCCGACCACGTAGGTGACGCCGCGATAGTGTAGGGTCTGTTCCATGCCGCCTGTCCCTCCTATTCCGCCACGTGAGATCGGCTGGCGATTCGTCCAGTCCTCCGGACCGGGCGGCCAGAACGTCAACAAGGTCGCGAGCGCCGCCCAATTGCGCTTCGACGTCGCCCGCTCGCCGAGCCTGTCGGAGGCGGTGCGGGCGCGCCTGCTCGCGCTCGCCGGCAGGCGGGTGAACGGCGAGGGCGTGCTCGTCATCACCGCGCAGCGCTTCCGCAGCCAGGAGCGCAACCGCGAGGATGCGCTCGACCGGCTCGCCGCACTGGTCGCGCAAGCCTCGGTTCGGCCCGGCTTGCGGGTCGCGACGCGGGTGCCGAAAGGCGAGAAGCGGGCCCGGCTCGAGGGCAAGGCGCATCGCGGCACGATCAAGGCGATGCGCCGCGACGTGCGTGAGTAGAGGGGCGTGAGTAGGCCGGGCGTGGGCCCGCAGGCCTCGCAGGCCCCGCAGGCAACGACCCGTCGCGTCCGGGCGTTTGACTGGCCGCAGCGCCCCGGCTTTGCGCCCTGGCTTGGCGCCCTGGCTTGGCGTCCTGGCTTGGCGCGGGATTTGAGGAGACGGCCATGAGTTCGGATACGCATTCGCACTGGTTCGCCCTGCTTGGCCTTGGTTTCGCCGCGGCGGGGGTGAACAAGCTGATCGGCGTGCCCGGCTATGACCGGCTAGCCAGGCATTGGGGCTGGTCGCGCCAGAACATGCGCACGCTGGGCGCCGTCGAGTTCACCGGCGGGCTGCTGGTCGCGACCCCGGCGACCCGCCGGCTGGGCGGCACGGTGCTGAGCGCGACCTCGGCCTACGTGATGGCGACCGAGCTGCAGAACAGCGACGAGGGGCTGAGTCTCGCCCGCGGCAGCCTGCTGCTCGCGGCGCTGACCGCGTTGCTGCCTGGCAGCACGGCACGTTCGCTGCCGGGCGGCACTTCGCGTTCAGTGCCTGCCGGCACGGCGCGCTCGGAAAAGGTCGCCGCCAAGGCGGGATGATCGCCCGGCTGACGATCGACCTCGAGCGGATCGCGGCCAACTGGGCGCTGCTGTCGACGCGCCACGCGGGGGCGGTCGCCGCCGTCGTCAAGGCGGACGGCTACGGCCTCGGCGCGATCGCGGTCGCGCGGCGGCTTGCCGAGGCAGGCTGCGACAGCTTCTTCGTCGCCCATCCCGGCGAGGCGGTGGCGCTGCGCGAGGCGCTTGGCGCGGCGGCGCGCCTCTTCGTGCTGAACGGCCTGTTTCCCGGCGAGGCGGCGGAGTATCGGGCGCACCGACTGATCCCGGTGCTTGGCTCGCTCGCCGAGATCGCCGATTGGCGTCGGGCCGCGCTCGCAGGCGGCGAGCGTCTGGCGGCGGCGCTGCACGTCGATACCGGGATGAGCCGCCTTGGCCTCGAGCCCGGCGAGGTGGACCGGCTCGCCGACGAGCCGGAGCGGCTCGACGGGCTGCTGCCGGTGCTCGCGATGACACACCTGGTCAGCGCCGAGACGCCGGACGCGGCGATCAACGCGCTGCAACGACGGCGCTTTGACGCGTGCTGCGCCCGCCTGCCGCCGATGCCGACGAGCCTCGCCAACTCGTCCGGCATCTTCCTTGGTTCGGCGTTCGCCTCCGACCTCGCCCGCCCGGGTGCCGCACTCTACGGCATCAACCCGCGTCCGGGCGAGGTGAACCCGATGCGCCCGGTGCTGCGCCTCGAGGCGCGGGTGCTGCAGGTCCGCGCCGTCGAACCCGGTGCGACGGTCGGCTACAACGCGATCTGGACGGCGGAGCGGCCGAGCCGGATCGCGACGGTCTCGGTCGGCTACGCCGACGGCTACCTGCGCTCGCTCTCCAACGCCGGCGTCGCGTTCTTTGACGGCCGGCCGGTCCCCCTGGTAGGGCGTGTGTCCATGGACCTCACGACCTGGGACGCGACGGACCACCCGGGGCTCGTGCCGGGATCCTGGCTCGAGCTGATCGGCCCGTCAGTGCCGCCGGACGAGGTGGCGGCGCGCGCCGGCAGCAACGGCTACGAGATGCTGACCTCGCTCGGCCGGCGCTACGAGCGGCGCTACGCGGCGCTATGAGTGCTGCGATCGACCTGGTCGGCGAGCTTGGGCGCGGCGCGCTGGGTTTGCTGCGCCTGCTCGGCGCGGTGGCGATCTTCGGCGCGACCGGGCTCGGCCACCTGGCGCGGCCGCCGTTCTACGGCAGGATGTTCGCCCGCGCCTTTGTCGAGTTCGCCTTCTTCAGCCTGCCGGTGGTGGCGCTGACCGCGATCTTCTCCGGCATGGTGATCGCGTTGCAGAGCTACACCAGCGTCGCCCGCTTCGGCGCCGAGAGCGCGATCGCCAGCATCGTCATCCTCTCCGTCGTGCGCGAGCTCGGCCCGGTGCTCGCCGGGCTGATGGTCGCAGGCCGGGTCGGCGCGGCGATGGCGGCCGAGCTCGGCACCATGCGTGTCACCGACCAGATCGACGCGCTCGGCACGCTGTCGACCAACCCGATGAAGTACCTGGTCGCGCCGCGCCTGCTCGCCGGCGTGCTGGCGTTGCCGCTGCTGGTGGTGGTCGCCGACCTGCTGGGCGTGATGGGCGGCTTCATCGTCGCCACGGTCAAGCTCGGCTTCAGCCCTGGCGGCTATGTCGTGAGCACGCTCGCGGCACTCGCCGCCGGCGATGTCGGGGTCGGTTTGGCCAAGGCGGCGGTGTTCGGGCTGCTGATCGCGCTGATGGGCTGCTACCACGGCTATAACAGCCGCGGCGGCGCCGAGGGCGTCGGTTCGGCGACCACCGCCGCCGTGGTCTCCGCCTCCATACTCATCCTCGGCTTCGACTACGTGCTGAGCGAGCTGTTCTTCGCCCGATGAGCGGCGCGACGACGCCGAGGATACGCCTGCGCGGCGTCACCAAGTCGTTCGGCGACAAGCGGGTGCTCGACGGTGTGGATCTCGACGTCGCGGCCGGCACCTCGATGGTGGTGATCGGCGGCTCGGGGAGCGGCAAGTCGGTGCTGCTCAAATGCATACTCGGGCTGATCGAGCTGGACGCCGGCAGCATCGAGATCGACGGCGAGAGGCTGCTCGGCGGCGGGCGCGGCCGCGGCCGGGCGTTGCGGGCGCGGATCGGCATGCTGTTCCAGAACGGCGCCCTGTTCGACAGCCTGCCGGTCTGGGAGAACGTGATGTTCGGCCTGCTCGCCTCGGGCACGCTGTCGCGCCAGGCGGCGCGGGCGCGGGCCGGCGACATACTCGCCGAGGTCGGTCTTGCCGCGAGCGTCGGCAGCCTGTCGCCGGCGGAGCTGTCGGGCGGCATGCAGAAGCGCGTCGGCCTCGCCCGCGCCATCGCCGGCCAGCCCGACATGCTGTTCTTCGACGAGCCGACCACCGGGCTTGATCCGATCATGGGCGCGGTGATCGACGGGCTGATCATCGACTGCGTGAAGCGGCTCGGCAGCACCGCCGTCGCGATCACCCACGACATGGCCTCGGCGATGCGCATTGGCGACCGCGCGGCGATGCTGCATCGCGGCCGCATCATCTGGGAGGGGGCGGCCGCCGAGGTGATGGCGAGCGGCGATCCGGTGGTCGACCAGTTCACCCATGGGCGGCGCGACGGGCCAATCCGGATGGAGCTGCGCAAGTAGCGCCTGATCGTTTCAGGTTGGGTCGCTTGCCTTTCGTTACCGGCGCGCGCATCGCAGCCCTGTCGCGGGCACCGATATGAGCGGGATGATCAGAGGCTCGGAGGAACACCATCATGCGCCGCCTGCTGCTCGCCGCGAGCTTGATCGCCAGCCCGGCTTTCGCCCAGTCGCCCGCCCCGTCACCCGTCCAGGCGCCGCCGACGACGACGCCGGCACCGGTGCCTGGCGCGGCGGCCGGCGGCCCTGGCGAGGTCGGCGCCGAGCAGGTGGTCGGGCTGTTCATGGCGACCTGCCTGCAGTTCGGCGGCAACCGCGACCAGTTGCGCGGCTGGCTGCAGCAGCAGGGCGCCCGGCAGCTGCCGCAGCCGGCGCAGCAGGTGTTCCTGCAGAAGCGGCCGGGCGCCGTCTATGACGCCTCCTACCAGCAGACCCGGCTCGCCCTGGTTTCGCTCGACAACGGCGCCTGCGAGGCGGTGGCCGAGTTCGCCGACCAGGCGAGCCTGCTGTCCGACCTGACCCAGGCGTTGCGCTCGGCGCAGATACCGGCGAGCCCGAGCGGGGCCGACCAGACCGACCCGAAGAACCCGGCCGTGCATCGCCGCGTCTTCACCATCGCCCAGGACGCCGGCACTGATGCAGGCGCCAACGCCGGCGGCCAGAGCGCGGGCAGCCCGCATCCGGCGACGATCATCGCGACCACCGTTGCCCGCGGCACGCCGCAAGCCGTGCTGACCCTGCTGCCGTGATCGCCCGCTTGATCGATCGCCCGGCCGCCGAACTGCTCTGCCCCGACCTGCGGCGCAGCCTGCGCTGGTATACGCAGGTGCTGGGGGCGACGATACTCGACGAGGATGAAGGCGGCGCCCTGATCGAGCTCGAGCGCGCGCTGCTGTCGCTGCGGCTGTCCGACCTGCCGCTCGCCTATCCGGCCGGCGCCGGGCTTACCCTCGTGCTGGCGAGCGACGACGCGGCGGCGCTTGCCGCCAGCGCCGAGGCCTATGGCGCCCGCCTCGCCGAGCCGCTCGCCGAGGGCGGCCAGCTTGTCGCCGTGCTGTCGGACCGCACGCGCGAGCGGGCGGTGGAGCGCATGCGGGCGGATTTCGTCGCCAATGCGAGCCACGAATTGCGCACGCCGCTGGCCAGCCTGATCGGCTTCATCGACACGCTGCTCGGCCCCGCCGCGGACGACCCGCCGGCGCAGCGGCGCTTCCTCGCCATCATGGCCGAGCAGGCGGCGCGGATGAGCCGGCTGATCGACGACCTGCTGAGCCTGTCGCGCATCGAGCTGTCCGAGCACCGGCCGCCGGACGGGATGGTCGACATCGCGGCGCTGGTGAGCCGGTTGCTCGCCAGCTTCGAGCTGCGCCTCGCCGAGCGGCGCATGGTGCTGGACCGCGAGCTGGCGGCCGAGCTGCCGAGCGTCGTCGGCGACGCGGACCAGCTTGCGCAGGTGCTGCAGAACCTGCTCGACAACGCGATCAAGTATGGCCGCGACGGCGGCCGGCTCGGCCTGCGCGTGCTGCAGACGGAGCCGTCGGACCCGCGCTGGCCGGCCCGGCCAGGGGTGCTGGTCGCCGTGCAGGACGACGGCATCGGCATTCCGCGCGACGACCTGCCGCGTCTCACCGAACGCTTCTACCGCGTCGACAAGGGCCGCAGCCGCACGGTGGGCGGCACCGGCCTCGGGCTTGCGATCGTGAAGCACATCGTCAACCGCCATCGCGGCCAGATGCTGATCGAGAGCGAGCTCGGCGCCGGTTCGACGTTCAACGTCTGGCTGCCGCTGAAGTAATAGGCTCCTCGCGCGCCGGGGCTGGAGGGCGAGGCTTGCCGTTCATTGCGCGATTTTCGCACGAGGTGCTGCTGCCGCAAGCGGTCGCCCTCGCGGCGTCGTCGGTGCCGCTCTGCGTGCTGCGCTTGTGGCTGCGGCGGCCCCGGCCGGTGGTCAGGGCGATCACGCTGGCGAGCGCGCTGTCGTTTTTCGCCTGGCCGTTGGTGGTGGTCTGGCCAGGCGCCGTCCTCCGCGGGCAGACCATCGCCCCGGCGCTTGCCCCGGCGCTCGAGCACGGCGTGCAGGGCCTCGGCGCCGGCCCGCTCGGCAGGCTGGCCGAGCTCGTGCTGCTCGAGCCGTGGTCGCTCGTCAACGCCGTGCTCGTCCTCGCCTGGCTGCGCCTCGCCCGCAACCGGCCGACCAGCGCCGCGCGGGAGCTCACCTTCGTCGTCGTCAGCGCCACCGCGGCGAGCATGGCGCAACTGATCTGGCTCGGCAGCCTGATGACCGGTTCGCTGTAGAGGATCGGACGTGATTACCTCAGTCGCCGCTATAGCGGGTCGCCCGGCAGGTGCGCGATCAGCAGCGCCACCAGCCCCGACCAGCCGGTCTGGTGCGAGGCGCCGACGCCGCGGCCGCTGTCGCCATGGAAGTATTCGTAGAACAGCACGTGGTCGCGGAAGTGCGGGTCGTGCTGCAGCAGTGCCGCGTCGCCGAGCACCGGCCGGCCGGCGGCGCCGCGCAGGAACAGGCGGACCAGCCGGCGGGAGAGCTCGTCGGCGATTTCGGCGAGACTGAGATACCGCCCCGAGCCGGTCGGGCATTCGACGCGGAAATCGTCGCTGTAATAGCGGTGGAACTCGCGCAGTTGCTCGATCAGCAGGTAGTTGATCGGCATCCAGACCGGACCGCGCCAGTTCGAGTTGCCGCCGAACAACCCGCTGTCGCTCTCGCCGGGAATGTAGCGCATTGCGAACACGTCGCCGCCCCAGTCGAACCGGTAAGGCTCGGCCTCGTGGTATTTCGACACCGCGCGCACGCCATAGGCGGAGAGGAACTCGGTCTCGTCCAGCATCCGGCGCAGCAGCGATTTCAGGCGCGAGCCGCGCAGCAGCGACAGCAGGTTGCGCCGCCCGGCGCCCGGCTCGTTCCAGCGCGAGACCAGCCGGGCCAGATCGGGCCGGTGATCGAGGAACCATTCGAGCCGTGCGGCAAACCCCGGCAGGGTTTTCGCGATGCTCGGATCGAGCACCTGCACGGCGTAGATCGGGATGAGGCCGACGAGCGAGCGCACGCGCATCGGGATTTCGCGCCCGTCCGGCAGGTTCAGCACGTCGTAGAAGAACTTGTCCTGCTCGTCCCACAGCCCGCCGGTATTGGCGGCGGCCTCGGCGATGTAGAGGAAGTGTTCGAAGAACTTGCTCGCCGCGTCCTCATAGACCGGATCGCCAAGCGCGAGCTCGAGCGCGATGTTCATCAGGTTGAGCGCGTACATCGCCATCCAGGCGGTGCCGTCAGACTGGCTGAGCACGCCGCCGGTCGGCAGCGGCTTGCTGCGGTCGAAGATGCCGATGTTGTCGAGGCCGAGGAAGCCGCCCTGGAAGATGTTCCGCCCCGAGGCGTCCTTGCGGTTCACCCACCAGGTGAAGTTCATCATCAGCTTGTGGAAGATGCGCTCGAGGAACGCCCGGTCGGCGCTGCCGGTGAGCGCCCGGTCCATCTGGTAGACGCGCGCGGCGGCCCAGGCGTGGACGGGCGGGTTCGCGTCGTCGAACCCCCATTCATAGGCGGGGATCTGGGCGTTCGGATGGATGTAGCGGTCGCGGGTCAGCAGCAGCAGCTGCGACTTGGCGAAGCCGGGATCGATCAGCGCGAAGGTCAGGCAGTGGAAGGCGAGGTCCCACGACGCGTACCACGGATACTCCCACTTGTCCGGCATCGAGATGATGTCGGCGTTGTTCATGTGCCGCCAGTCGGCGTTGCGGCCATGCTTGCGGCCGGCCGGCGGGCGCGGCTGGTTCGCGTCGCCGTCGAGCCAGAGCGGCATGTCGAGATGGTAGAACTGCTTTGACCACAGCATGCCGGCGAGCGCCTGGCGCTGCACGAGCTTCGCGTCGTCCGAGACGACGCCGCGCTGCACCACGGCGTAGAACGCGTCCGCCTCGTCGCGCCGGCGGCGCACCAGCTCGTCGAAATAGTCGAACGCCGGGCCGCCCGAGGCACGCGGGCGAAACCGCAGCCGCATGGCGACGCTGCCGCCGGCGGGCAGTGCGAGGCGCATCCAGGCGGCGCATTTGGTGCCTTGCCGGTCCGGATTGACCGCGCCGAGGTCGCCATCGACCACCCTGGCGTGGATGCCGTCCTTGAAATAGCCGGTGCGCGGCGGCGGCGTCTCGCTCTTGAACACCGCGCGCGCGTTGGTCTCGTTGTCGCAGAACAGCATCTCGTGGCCGCCCTCCACGCAGAAGCGCATCTCCTCGTGCTCGGGGTGCCGCGCGGCGACCTCGCCATCGGCGCCGAGGCTGAGCGACGGGCTCTTCGCACCGTCGCTCCACGACCAGATGTTGCGCGCCCAGAGCTGCGGCAGCAGGTGCAGGCTGGCCTGGTCGGGGCCGCGGTTGGTCACGCCGATGCGCATCAATATGTCGAGCGGCGAGGCCTTGGCGTATTCGATCACGACGTCGAAATAGCGGCTTTCGTCGAACAGGCCGGTATCGGTGATCTCGTATTCCGGGTCCTGCCTGGTGCGGCGGCGGTTCTCCTCGACGAGTTGCTCGTAGGGATACCGGCCGTGCGGATACTTATACAGCATCCGCATGTAGGAGTGGGTCGGCGTGCCGTCGAGATAGTAGTACAGCTCCTTCACGTCCTCGCCGTGGTTGCCCTCCTCGTTGGCGAGGCCGAACAGGCGCTCCTTGAGGATGCGGTCCTGGCCGTTCCACAGGGCGAGCCCTAGGCACCAGTGCTGCCGGTCGTCGGAGAAGCCGGCGAGCCCGTCCTCGCCCCAGCGATACGCCCGCGCGCGCGCCTGCTCGTGCGGCAGGTAGGACCAGGCGTCGCCATCCGCACTATAGTCCTCGCGCACCGTGCCCCATTGCCGCTCCGACAGGTATGGCCCCCAACGGCGCCACAGCGGCGTCTCTCTGGTGCTGAGCAGTCGCTGACCTTCGGCGGTCGCCATCAGCGCGGCGCCATCAGGCTGTGGGCTCTCGGTTGCCATGCGTCGCTCCCGGTCGGTCGCGCCAGCTAAGCCGCGCCCGCCGGCGTTGCGCAACCGCCGGATCGCCGAGCATTGGACGGCGCCGGCGACCCATGGTATCGCGCGGCGGTCATGGCCTTGCCGCTGATCGCCGTCCTCAACGGACCCAACCTCAACCTGCTCGGCACGCGTGAGCCCGCGATCTACGGGCGGGCGACGCTCGATGACGTCGGCAGGATCTGCGCCGAAGCAGCCCGGGCGCTGGGGCTTGCCGTCGACTTCCGCCAGAGCAACCTCGAAGGCGAGCTGGTCGGCTGGATACAGGCCTGCCGGGGCGTCGCCAGCGGCATAGTCATCAACCCCGCCGGTTACACCACGACCTCGGTCGCCATACTCGACGCGCTGCTCGCCACCGGCCTGCCGGTCGTCGAGGTGCATCTGAGCAATATCCACCGCCGCGAGGCGTTCCGCCAGCACTCGCTCGTCTCGAAGGCGGCGACCGGGGTGATCTGCGGCCTCGGCGCCCGCGGCTATGCGCTCGCCCTCGACGCGCTGGCCGAGTTGCTGCGGGAGCCGTTGCAGGCGCCGGCGACGGACCAGCTTGAGGACACGCGATGAGCCTGCCGGTTGATGCCGACGCGATCCGGGCGCTCGCCCGCATACTGAACGAGACCGGGCTCACCGAAATCGAGGTCGCCGAGAAGGACAGCCGGATACGCGTCGTGCGCGCCCATCCGCCCGCCGCGACGACGGCGCACGTCGCGGCGCCGTCGCCGAGCCTCACCGCCGTCGAGCCGCTGCCCACAGACGAGGAGCCGGATGATTTCTCCCGCCATCCGGGGGCGGTCAAGAGCCCGATGGTCGGCGTCGCCTACCTGTCGCCGGAACCGGGGGCGGCCGCCTTCGTGCTGCCCGGCCAGCAGGTCGCCGCCGGGCAGACCCTGCTGCTCATCGAAGCGATGAAGACGTTCAACCAGATCAAGGCGCCGAAATCCGGCATCCTGCGCCACATACTCATCGCCGCCGGATCGCCAGTCGAATACGGCGAGGTGCTGATGGTGATCGATGCTTGACCTCGATACGAGGGCGCCGGCCGCGAGTTCCTTGCCGATGTTTCGCAAGATACTGATCGCCAACCGGGGCGAGATCGCGCTGCGGGTGCAGCGCGCCTGCCGCGAGCTCGCCATCCCGACCGTCGCCGTGCATTCGACCGCGGATGCCGAGGCGATGCATGTCCGCCTCGCCGACGAGAGCGTTTGCATCGGGCCGCCCGCGGCCGCCGGCAGCTATCTTAACGCCGCCAGCCTGCTTTCGGCGGCGATGATCACCGGGGCGGACGCGATCCATCCAGGCTACGGCTTCCTGTCCGAGAATGCCGGTTTCGCCGAGATGGTCGAGGCGCACGGCATCACCTTCATCGGCCCGTCGCCCGAGCACATACGCATGATGGGCGACAAGATCGCCGCCAAGGCCGCGATGGCCTCGCTCGGCGTGCCGCTGGTCGCGGGCTCCGTAGGCGGGCTCGCCGATCTTGCCGAGGCGCGCGCCGTCGCGGCCGGTGTCGGCTACCCGGTGCTGATCAAGGCCGCCGCCGGCGGCGGCGGCAGGGGCATGAAGGTGGCGCTGAGCGACGCCGAGCTCGAGGATGCCTGGCGCATCGCCAGGACCGAAGCGAAGGCGGCGTTCGGCAATGACGAGGTCTACCTCGAGAAGTATCTCGACAAGCCGCGCCACATCGAGCTGCAGATCATGGCCGACAGCCACGGCAACGTCGTGCATTTCGGCGAGCGCGACTGCTCGCTGCAGCGCCGGCACCAGAAGCTGCTGGAGGAAGCCGGGTCGCCGGCGCTCACCGCCGCGCAGCGCGACGCGATCGGCGCCACCGCCACCGCGGCGCTGCGGCAACTCGGCTACCGCAACGCCGGCACGCTCGAGTTCCTCTACCAGGACGGCCAGTTCGCCTTCATCGAGATGAACACGCGCCTGCAGGTCGAGCATCCGGTCACCGAAATGGTCTGCGGCGTCGACCTGGTGCGCGAGCAGATACGCCTCGCCGCCGGACACCGGCTTGGCTACACGCAGGCCGACATACGCTTCTCCGGCCACGCCATCGAGTGCCGCGTCACCGCCGAGGATCCGGACAGCTTCCTGCCCACCCCCGGCACCGTGACCGTGTTTCACCCACCCGGCGGGCTTGGCGTGCGCGTCGATAGCGCACTCTACGCCGGCTACAAGGTGCCCTCGTATTACGACAGCATGGTGGCCAAGCTGATCGTGCACGCGCCGACCCGGCCGGAGGCGATCAATCGCCTGCGCCGCGCGCTCGAGGAGTTTGCCGTGCTTGGCATCAAGACCACCCTGCCGCTGCATCAGCGGATCATCGAGGAGCCGTCCTTCCAGGCCGGCGACTACACGATCCACTGGCTCGAGGCGTTCGTGGCGCGCCAGCAGTAAGCCGCGGGGCCGGGCAGCGTCAGTGCGCGGCGACCGGCGTCGTCGCCTGCTGGTGTCCTGAAGCCGGCGGGCCCAGCAGGACGATCTCGCCCGGTCCCGCTCCGACCGGCGCATAGCCGTGCTCGAGCAGTTCCAGCAGCAGCGGGTCGCGCTTCGACTGGCCGTCGTTGCCGCTGAAGGAGTCGCCGCTATACTCGAATATTCCGAAGGCGCGGGCGCCCGCGAGGCGGTCGAGCGGTGCGATCGGGCCGCTTTTGAGTATGCTCTGATCGAGATTGAACACGTCGACGGCGAACGGTTTTCCTGCCCAGAAGCACAGCGACAGGCTTTCGCACCCCGCCATTCCCGGCGACGCCGCGATGCGCGCGATGACCGGCCGCCAGAGGCGCTGGCGTGCGTCCCGATCGACTATGTCCGCCCACGCGCGTTGCAACTGCCAAGGCAGCATCAGCAGCAGCGGGATCAGCGCGAACCCGACC
>CAXTSD010000026.1:0-13407 GCA_964246775.1 uncultured Acetobacteraceae bacterium
GAATCGCGCCCGGGCGGCCGCGAGACGCTGCGCGAGGGCGACGCGAAGCCGCCGCAGAGCGGTCCGGCGCCGCGGCAGCCAAGCCGGCTCGCGCAGTTCTCCCGCAGCGCGCTGACGACGCTCGCAACCGTGCTGGTGCTCGGGATCGCGGTCGTCGCCGCCCTGGTGATCTGGAATTACTACATCACCGCGCCCTGGACGCGCGACGGGCGGGTGCGCGTCCAGGTGGCGAGCATCGCGCCGCAAATATCAGGGCAGATCACCGAGGTCAGGGTCGTCGACAACCAGTTCGTGCATAAGGACGACGTGCTTTACGTGATCGATCCGTTCGATGAGCAGATGTCGCTCGAGCAGGCCAGGACGCAGGTCAAGATGCGGGCTGCCGATCTGCAGGTGAAGACGGTGCAGGCGGAGCGCCGGCTGCATCTCACCAACCTCGCCACCTCGGCCGAGGAGCAGCAGCAATACGCCGGCAACGCCGCCCAGGCCCAGGCGAACTTCGAGGCCGCGCAGAGCCAGCTCGCACAGGCCGAGATCAACCTGAAGCGCACCGAGGTTCGCAGCACCGTCAACGGCTACGTCACCAACCTGCTGATGCGCGTCGGTGATTACGCTCACGAAGGCACGACAAACATTTCCGTGATCGACGCCGACAGCTTCTGGATCGACGGCTACTTCGAGGAGACCAAGATGGCGCATGTCTGCGTCGGCGATCCGGCGCAGGCGCAACTCATGGGCTACGCGACGCCGATCCTCGGGCGGGTCGAGACGGTCACGCGCGGCATCAGCGTGTCGGACGCCGCGCCGAGCACGCAGGGGCTGCCCAGCGTCGACCCCGTCTATACCTGGGTGCGGCTGGCGCAGCGGGTGCCGGTGCGCATCCGCATCACCGAGGTGCCGTCAGGCGTGCCGCTGGTGTCGGGCATGACGGCGACGGTGACGATCCGCGAGCTCGCGGCGGAACACGAGGGGTTCGGCCAGCGCCTGAGCGCTGCCTGGGTCAGGACCGGCGAGCTGTTCCGTCCGCCGCCACCCAACCCGTCCTGCGTGCCGGCGATCGGGGATGTCAGCGGCGTCACGGCGACGCTGCGGACGCCCGAGCCCGCGCGCGCCCTGGCGCCGGGCCAGATCAACCCCGGCCTGACCCCCGGGATGGCCTTGCCGCCAAGCCGCAACGGCAATGCCAACGGCGTCGCGGCGGGTCGTCTGAGCTCGCCTTGAACAGCGGCGGCGTCGGAGGCATGTCGACGCGACGTCTAGCCGGAGCGTGGTGATGGCAATGGATCTTTCCCGGCAGGTGGCGATCGTCACCGGCGCCAGTTCCGGGCTCGGGCTCGGTATCGCCCACGCGCTGGCAGGCGCGGGTGCCGCCGTCGCCATCAACTACAACGCGCATGCCGCGCCGGCCGAGCAGGCGGCGCGCGAGATCAACGACGCCGGCGGTCGCGCCCGCGCCTTTCATGCCGACGTTTCGCACGAGGACGAGGTGGTGGCGATGGTCCACGACGTCGTCGCCTTGTGGGGCGGGCTCGACATCATGGTCGCCAATTCCGGCAGGCAGCAGGACGCGGCGGTCGGCGACATGTCGCTCGAGGACTGGAACGCGGTCATCGCGCTCAATCTGACCGGCGAGTTCCTCTGCGCCCGCGAGGCGATCCGGCAATTTCGCAAGCAGGGACGGCGCGGCGTTTCCCGGGCGCTCGGCAAGATAGTGTGCATGAGCTCTGTGCACGAGGTGATCCCGTGGGCCGGGCATGTGAACTACGCCGCCGCCAAGGGCGGTGTTGCGATGCTGATGCGCAGCCTTGCCCAGGAGGTCGCCGGCCAAGGCATACGCGTGAACGCGATCGCGCCAGGCGCCATCGCGACCAACATCAACCGCGACCAGACCAAGGACGAGGCCGGCGAGCGGCTCCGTGCGCTAATACCGTATGGCCGCATCGGCGAGGTCGACGACGTCGCCCGCGCCGCGCTGTGGCTGGTCTCGGACGAGGCGGACTACGTCGTCGGCACGACGCTGTTCGTCGATGGCGGCATGACGCTGTATCCGGGGTTCCGCGATAATGGCTGATCCAGCGGCCGGGGCCGGGGCCGGGGCGGCGCTGCCGATCGAGGCGCACGGCGTCATCGGCAATCTGTCCACCGTCGCCCTGGTCGGCATCGACGGCACGATCGACCATCTGTGCTGGCCGAAGCTCGACAGCCCGAGCCTGTTCGCGGCCATTCTCGACCCCGAACGCGGCGGCGCCTTCCGGCTCGCCCCGGAGATGGACGACGCGGTCACCAGGCAGATCTATCTGCCGGACAACAACGTGCTGTCGACGCGCTGGCTGTCGCCGCAGGCGAGCGTCGAGGTGCTCGACCTGATGGTGGTCAGCGACGGGCGGGACGCCGACCCGCCGCGGCTCGTGCGTCGCGTCACCGCGTCGCGTGGCGCCGCGCGCGTCCGCCTGGTCTGCCGACCACGCTATGGCTATGGCTTGCGCGACGCGGCGGTGCGCCCGGTTGCGGATGGCGTCGGTTTCTCGGGGGCCGCCGACGACCCGGCGCTGCGCCTCGTCGGCACGCAGCCGATCACCGCCAGCGACGGCGTGGCCACTGCCGAGTTTACCCTGCAACCCGGTGAGGCCGCCGACTTCATTCTCGAGGATGACCGCGAACCGGGCGACGGCAACACGGTGCCGCTCGGCGAGATCGGTCGCGCGATCGACGCCACCAGCGCGTTCTGGCGCGGCTGGACGGCGCGCTCCGACTATCGTGGCCGCTGGCGCAACGAGATGTCGCGCGCCGCCCTGGTGCTGAAGCTGCTGCCCTCGCGCGAACACGGCTCGATCGCCGCCGCCGCGACCTTCGGCCTGCCGGAGCGGCGCGGCGGCGACCTCAACTGGGACTATCGCGCGAGCTGGATCCGCGACGCCTCGTTCACCGTCTACGCCTTCATCCGCCTTGGCCACGTCGACGAGGCGATCCGCTTCATGCGCTGGGTGGCGAAGCGCGTCGACGAGATCGCGGACAGGGACGGGATCGGCTTGCGGACGATGTACAGGCTCGACGGCGGCAGCGATCTCGCCGAGCGCCAGCTCGATCATCTCGCCGGCTACGGCGCGCAACCGGTGCGCGTCGGCAACGAGGCCGCCGGGCAGATGCAGCTCGACATCTATGGCGAACTGCTCGACGCCGTCTACCTGAACGCGAAATACGGCGAGCCGCCGGGCTTCGACGCCTGGCGGCGGATCAGCTACTCGGTCGATTTCGTGTGCAGCCATTGGCGCGAGCCGGATGCCGGGATCTGGGAGGTGCGCGGCGAGCCGCAACACTTCCTGCACTCGCGGCTGATGTGCTGGGTCGCCGTCGACCGGGCGCTGCGGCTTGCCACCAAGCGCTCGCTGCCGGCGCCTTACCAGCGCTGGTCCGAGGTGCGCAACGAGATCCACGCCTCCATCTGGGAGGAGTTCTGGTCCGGCGAGCGCGGCCATTTCGTCCAGGCGCGCGGCTCGACCGATGTCGACGGCGCGCTGCTGCTGATGCCGCTGGTGCGCTTCGTCACCGGCACCGATCCGCGCTGGCTGGCGACGCTGGACCGCATCGGCGAGCAGCTCGGCGATGATGGCCTCGTGTTTCGCACGCCGGCCGGGCGCGCCGGGCAGGAGGGCGCGTTTGCCGCCTGCTCGTTCTGGTATGTCGAGTGCCTGGCCCGCGCCGGCCGGCTCAGCGAGGCCCACGCGGTGCTTGAGCGCACCCTCAGCTATGCCAACCATCTCGGCCTGTACGCCGAGGAGTTCGACGTGCAGGCGCGCCACCTAGGCAATTTTCCGCAGGCGCTCACCCACCTCGCGCTGATCAGCGCCGCCTACTACCTGGACCGCGCGCTGTCCGGCGCGCGGCTTCAGCCCTAGCCCGCCAGCGTTTTCTCTCAGCTGTCACAGACGGCGGCGGGGGAGACGGCTATTAGCGCGCTCGGATCAATGATGTGCGAGGCAAGCGATGACCCGTAAACGCTGGTGGAACACCTCCTGCGCGACGATCGCGGTGGTGGCGACGCTGCAGCCCGGCTGCCTGATCGCCGCCGAGGCGCCGGGCTCGACTGCGATCTCCGGCCTGTTCCACCTCGGCGACCGCGGCCAGGCGGCGATGGTGACGGCCGGCAAGCCGTCGAGCCCGATCGCCTCCGCCTATGCGAGCAATGTCGCCGCCGAGCCGTTGCTCACCCAGGCGCAGAAGCTCGATCTGCTGCAGCGCCACGTGAAATACGTGTTCGTGCTGTTCCAGGAGAACCGGGCGTTCGACTTCCACTTCGGCACCTTTCCCGGCGCCCAGGGCCTGTTCAGCCAGCCGGCGGCGCAGACCCCCGGCTTCGCGCAGCCGCTGGTGCGCACGGATGGCAGCGTCGGCACGATCTCGCCGTTCCTGATCCCGCAGACGGTCACCGCCGCCAACGGCAAGACGATCCCGATCTACCCGGCCGACACCGACTCGGTCGATCACTCCCACGCCGGCTACAACAACGCGCTTGACGTCGACGGCAGCGGCGTCGCCCGCAACGATCGCTACGCGCTCAATCTTGAGGGCCTGACGACGAGCAACGGCGCGATCGTCAGCCTCAAGACCGGCGCCGCCGCCGCCGCGCCGCCGACGCTGACACAGGTGCAGCGCGGCGAGCTGGTGATGGCGCATGACGACTGCGACACGGTGCCGTTCCTGTGGCAGCTCGCCGACCGGTTCACCCTGTTCGACAATTTCTACCAGACGATCATCGGCCCCTCGACGCCGAACGCGATCGCGATGATCGCCGGCCAGTCCGGCCAGACGCAGTGGGCGCTGCATCCCGAGCAGGCGAGCAGCAACACCGCCTCGCCGGTGATCAAGGCCTCGGGCGGCGTGCCGGTCGTCGCCGATCCTGGCCCGTTCCCCGGCTCGAACCTCGACTTCGCCGGCAATCCGAAGCCGCCCTACGGCACCAGCGACGTGAGCCCGGCCACCCCGACGCTGAACCAGACCTATGCCAGCCTGCCGCTCTCCTTCATGGGCAAGCAGATCAACAAGACGATCGCCAGCGACCAGAACCCGCTGCTCGACCTGCTCGACGTGAAGGACGACATCGCGACGATCGCCGGCGACGGCATCAGCCCGGTGAACTGGGGCTGGTACCAGGAGGGCTACGACGCCGAGGTGACGGACAAGCTGCCTGGGCAGACGCTGGGCTCGACGTATATCGTGCACCACAACGGGCCGCAGTATTTCGGCTATGTCGGCGACAACCCGGTCGAGCAGCAGCATCTGCACGGCCTCGGCGACTTCTTCTCCGACATCGGGGCGCGCAAGCTGCCGGGCAACGGCGGCGTGTTCTACATACGCGGCGGCTACGGCAACAACGACGGCCTGGTTCCGGTCGATCCTGGTGCGGCCAATCCCGGCAGCCCGTCGACCGTCGGGCTGGTGCAGAAGAACTTCCCGGGCAGCGACGATCACGCCTCGTATTCCGATACGCAGATTGCCGAGAGCCTGGTCGCCGACGAGGTCAACGCCATCGCCGCCAGCCCGTACTGGAAGGAAAGCGCGATCATCATCACCTATGACGAGACCGATGGCGACTACGACCACGCCGTGCCGCGCCTGCGCAACATGGACCCGCAGGGCAACCCGCTGGCCGGCGGACCGCGCATCCCGGCCATCGTCATCTCGCCGTACAGCAACGCGCACACGATCAGCCACGAGTATTCCGAGCACAGCTCGGTCATCAAGTTCATCAACGAACTGCGCGGCCTGACGCCGCTCGCCAGCCTGCCGGACGAGGTAAAGGGTTTCAAGGCGGGCCTGAGCCTGCCGACGCCGCAGAGCAATCTCGGCCCGGCCGACGCCACCGACGGCATCGGCGACCTGTTCTCCGCCTTCGACAACGCCCGCCTGACCGGGAGCGCAAAGCCGTTGCCGGCCAGCTACGCGATGATCCCGGCGGCTGCGGTGCACGTGCTGCCGCACTACAACGGCCAGGGCTGCTACGCTCTCAACATCGTGCCGACAGATTATCAGAACGGCAAGCCGCCCCCCCCGGCGCGGGCGGCCTCCACCCCGCGCCCGGCCCCCACCCCGGGCACGCCGACCTCAGGCACCTGGAACCCCTGATCCGATCAGCCTGCCAAATCGCCCGGCATAAAGGGGATCGGCGCGAGCCGGTCCCCTTCGCATGAGGACACCATGAACCGACCTGTTGGCCGAGTGCCGCGCGCGCTTGCGCTGGCGGCCGTCATCGCCGCCTGCCTCGCCGTGCCGGGGCGCGCCGAGGACGCCGCCCGCCATCCGCCGCCAAGCCCGGCCATCCCGCCCGGATCGCTGAGCGCGGTGCCGCTGCTCTCCGCCGAGCGGCCGAAAAGCTTGCCGAGCTATGCCACTCTGACGCCGGCGCCAGCCGGGCCGACGCTTCGCGCCGTGCGTGCCGCCGGACGTCTCACCTGCGGCGTCAGTCGCGCCGAGCTCGACTTCACCAAGGATGACACGCACGGTCCGCTGCTCGATCTCGCCGTTGCGGTCTGCCGTGCCGTTGCCGCCGCCGTGCTGGGCGACCCGGCGCAAGCTCAGGTTCTGAGCTTCCTCGACGACGCGGCGGCGCTGCAGGCGGTGCGGGACGGCCAGGTCGCCCTGTTCGTCGGCGCGACACCCGACATCACCAGCGAGCAGAGCTACGGCGTCGTCTTCGGCCCGATCGTCCTGCACGACGGCGAGGGTTTTCTGGTGCATGCCCGCTCCGGCGTGCGCACGCTGCGCGACCTCGACGACAAGCCGGTCTGCTTCATCGCCGAGAGCGAGAATGAGGCGGCGCTGCAGCGCCTGCGCCGCGCCGCGCCGCGCTTCCAGCTCTTCCCGTTCGAGGAGATGGGCGAAATGGAGGCGGCGCTGACCTCCGGGCGCTGCACCGCCATGGCGGCGGACCGCAGCTGGCTCGCCGCCGCACGCACCGGCTTTCACGCTCAGGTCGCCGATTTCGTGTTGCTGAGCGAGACGATCACCAACGACCCGGTCGCTCCCGCCATCCGGCAGGACGATCCGCAATGGGCACGGATCGTCGGCTGGACGATCAACGCGCTGACCCTCGCCGAGGAGAACGGCGTGACCGAGGCCAACGTCGACACCATCGAGGACCACGGCGATGTCGAGTTGCGCCGCCTGCTCGGCCGACAGGACGGGCTCGGCCGGCGCCTCGGCCTCGTCGACGGCTTTGCCCGCGACGCCATACGCGCCGTCGGCAACTATGGCGAGATGTTCGAACGCACGGTTGGCGGCGGCTCCGCCTACAAGCTCGCGCGCGGAGAGGACCGGCTATGGCGCGATGGCGGTCTGCGGCAGGCTTTGCCGATGCGGTGAGGCAAGCGCAAGTAAAGCCGAGGGCTCTGCCTTGCTTGCCCTGCCTCACTCAAGCTTGACCGAAAAACACGTTTCCGTCACACAAACCGGCGCCCGATGACGGCGGGTCAGTAAGGGGTGGGCATGCGCGACGTTGGTGAGTACCTGTTTACGTCGGAGAGCGTGTCGGAAGGTCATCCCGACAAGGTCGCCGACCGGATCAGCGATACCGTCGTCGACGCCTTTCTGGCGGCGGATCCGTATGCGCGGGTTGCCTGCGAGACGATGGTGACCACCAACCGCATCATCCTGGCCGGCGAGGTGCGCGGCCCGGAGAGTGTCACGACCGAGCAGCTGATCGAGTTGGCGCGCGAGGCGGTGCGCGACATCGGCTACGACCAGGCCGGGTTCTCCTGGCGCCACGCGCATGTCGAGTGCCATCTGCACGCGCAATCCGCCGACATCGCCGTCGGCGTCGACAGCGCCGGCAACAAGGACGAGGGCGCCGGCGACCAGGGCATCATGTTCGGCTACGCGACGACGGAGACGGCGAGCCTGATGCCGGCGCCGATCCATTATGCGCACGGCATACTGCACCGGGTGAGCGCGCTGCGCCGCGCCGGCGACGGGCAGGCGGCGGGCTTGCTGCCGGACGCGAAGAGCCAGGTGACGCTGCGCTACGTCGACGGCAAGCCGGTCGCCGCCACCAGCGTCGTAATCTCCACCCAGCACGAGGAGGGGATGGATCAGGCCGAACTCAAGCGCAAACTGAGGCCGATTGTGCAGAGCGTGCTGCCGGAAGGCTGGATGCCTCAGGATGCCGAGTTCTACGTGAACCCGACCGGCAACTTCGTCATCGGCGGGCCGGACGGCGATTGCGGGCTGACCGGGCGCAAGATCATCGTCGATACCTATGGCGGCGCCGCCCCGCATGGCGGCGGCGCGTTCAGCGGCAAGGATCCGACCAAGGTCGACCGCTCGGCCGCCTATGTCTGCCGCTATCTGGCGAAGAACGTGGTTGCCGCCGGGCTCGCCGAGCGCTGCACCATCCAGATCAGCTACGCGATCGGGGTGTCGCACCCGCTGTCGGTCTATGTCGACCTGCACGGCACCGGGCAGGATGTCGACGAGCACCGGCTCGAGACGACGCTGCGCCAGTTGGTCGACCTGTCGCCGCGCGGCATACGCGAGCACCTCAAGCTGAACGCGCCGATCTACGTGCCGACCTCGGCCTACGGGCATTTCGGGCGGCTGCCAGACGAGGCGGTTGCGGGGTCGTTCACCTGGGAGAAGACCGACCTGGTGGGCGAGCTCAGATCGGCGTTCGCCCGATAGAGCAGGCCGGCGTTCATTCGTCTCGTACCGCGCGTTCAGAGGTGAGACGCAGGCCTTACTCCCTCTGTCGATGAAGCCCCCCGCCGACCGCCTCTACGGCCGCCAGCGCAGCCATCCGCTGCGACCGCGTCAGCAGCGCCTGCTCGACGTCACCCTGCCGCGACTGCGTTTCGCCGAGGCGCTGGCGGCCGATCCGGGTGCGGCGTTCGCCAAGCCGGTGTCGCGGCTTTGGCTTGAGGTCGGGTTCGGCGGCGGCGAGCATGCGCTGGCTTTGGCGGCGGCCAATCCCGATACTGGGCTGATCGCGTCGGAGGTGTTCGAGAACGGGTTGTGCTCGCTGCTGGCAAGGCTGGTCGGCGAGGGCGAGGAGGCGAGCGGCGCCCTGCCGGGCAATCTGCGGCTTTGGGACCAGGACGCGCGGGCGCTGCTGCGGCTGCTGCCGGCGGGGTGCCTTGATCGCCTGATGCTGATGTTTCCGGACCCGTGGCCCAAGGCGCGCCACGCCAAACGCCGGTTCGTGCATCCGGCGCTGGTGCCGCTGGTGGCCCGGGCGCTCAGGCCTGGCGGAGAGTGGCGGCTGGCGAGCGACGATCCGACGTACCAGGCCTGGGTTGGCGAGGTGATGGCGCGGCAGTCGTCGTTTGACGCCGCGGCGCCGCAGACCGTGCGGCCGGTGGGCTGGCCGGGGACGCGCTACGAGGCGAAGGCGTTGTCGGCCGGCCGGCAGCCGCTCTACTGGTCGTTTCTTAAACAGGAGGGTCGACGCGCGGGAGCGCCGCACGCCTAAGTGCGTTGACGATGCAGAGGCGGGCATGAAATCTGCGGATGTGTCGCCGGACCAGGACGCAACCAGACAGATCGAGCCCGCAGCAGCAGATGACGTCGATACTCGCCAACGTGGATCGCTGGGCCCGCATCCGGCTGACGCGGACCATGCTGGATCGCCTGGAGGAGCACCGCGTCTTTGACGAGCACCAGTACGACGACGCGCCGCGGCGCTGGCAGGTCGGCCACGAGCTGCGCTTCCTGAAGACGGTGCGGCTGCAGCCGTATACCGGCTATCTCGGCGGCAACGACCTGTTTCCGCAGGGGTGCTTCTCGTACTCGCATTCCAGCCTGCCGATCGACGTCGAGGTCGGCCGCTACTGCTCGATTGCCGAGGGCGTGGAGGTGTTCGGCTACCAGCACCCGATTGCGACGGTTACGTCCAGCCTGGTGATCTGCAATCCGCGCGTGCGGTTCGTGCGAACGGCCTTTGCCGATCAGTCGATCGACCGGCTGACCTTGGTCGCGGACCCGCAGAAGAGTCCGCCGTCGATCGGCAACGACGTCTGGATCGGCGCCCACGTCACCCTGATGCGCGGCGTCAGGATCGGCGACGGCGCCGTCGTCGCCACGCGCTCGGTGGTGACCAAGGACGTGCCGCCGTATGCGATTGTCGGCGGCAACCCGGCAAAGCTGATCCGCTGGCGCTTCGACGAAGCGACACGCGACGGGCTGTCGGCGCTCGCCTGGTGGCGCTACGGCCTGGCTGACCTGCAGGCATTCGACTTCACGGATCCGGCCCGCTTCATCGACGCGCTCTCGGCCCGCAGCGGCTCGCTCGAGCCATGGCAACCGTCGGGGCTTGATCTGTGGCGGGCGGTGCTCGCCGATGAGGGCGTGGCCGAGCCGCCGACGGCGGAGGAGCAGCACGCCGAGGTGCTGCGGCTGCTTGCCGAGCCGGGCGGCCTTGACCAGGCGTTGGCGGCGACCGAACGGCTGCGCGACGAGCACCCGAAATCCTGGCTGGGGCTCGACGCGCTCGGGCACTGCTACGCCAAGACCGGCCGGTTCGACGCCGCGATCCAGTGCACGCGGGCGGCACTCGCGCGTGAGCCGACCCACTGGGCGCTGCTCGCCCGGCTCGGCTACCTGTACGAGCGCGCCGGGGATTTCGAAAAGGCGGAGCAGTTTCTCCGCAGCGCGACGACGCAGGTCGACGGCGAGCCGGCGGTCGCCTGGCTGCGCAGCTTCCTCGAGCGGCGGCGGTTCTGATTTATCGCCGGCCGGTCGGCAAACGCCTGGATCGGGCGTATATTCCCGTTTATTGAGACGCGATCAGGCCGGAGTTGCCGGCTGCGTCCATCCACGATCGAGCGAGGGCCACCGAGATGGCTGAGCCGCACATGGCCTCGGCCGCCTCGCTGCCGCGCATACTCGCGTCAACGCCGCCGCGCGGCCGCGGCAAGCGCGTGGCGATCTGCGGCGACAGCTTCATCGGCGGCAACAGCATCTATGGCGAGACCCGGTTCGTCGGCGGGTTCTATACCGCCTGCTCGCTCATGCTGCTCAACGTCTTCTGCAACCAGTGCTTCGTGTTCGACTATCAGCTCGACAACTTCGCCTTCGGTCGCGCGACCAGCGAGCGGATGATCGAGGTGCTGCCGGCGCTGATCGCCCGCCGGCCGGATGTCGCGTTCATGCAGGGCAGCCATAACGACCTGATGGATCACGGCATCGGCGTGGTGCCGAGGCTGCTCGAGAACTGGCAGCATCTGTGCGACCAGCTCCTGCTCGCCGGCGTCACCCCGGTCCTCATCCTCAACCCGCCGCTGAACAGCACGCAGAACTACATCGTCGAAAATGACGTCACGACCGGGATGCGTCCGTACACCTTCAGCGGGCTGTCGCTCCGCCAGTTGCGACAGGCCGATGCCTGGGTGAACCAGTGGAAGCGCCAGTACGCGGAAGATCACTCGAATGTCCTGATCTGGGACTGGCACAGCGCGCTTGCCGATCCGAACGACCCTGACGGCGGAGCGCTGCCGTCGCTGATGGACAACATGGTCGGCGGCGGCGTGCATGCGAACTGGCCGGGCCAGCACGTGATCGCCCGGCGCGGCCTGATCGACCTCGCGCCGATCATCGGGCCGGCCTCGACCTTCTGCGCACGCGGCCTGAGCGATGTCTACGATCCGGTTTTCAACCCGCGTGGCAACCTCAACCCGAACGCGCAGATGCTCGGCGATGACGGCATCGTCGAGGGCGGCTTCACCGGCCGGGTGCCAAGCTTCTGGGCGGCCAAGGCGATGATCAAGGGCGCTGGCAAGCTGCTCGCCTGCACCACGTCGCCACGCGCGGACGGGTTCGGCAACGACACCACGCTCACGGTGGGCGGCAGGTCGGTCGGCGGCACGACCAATGAAGGCGTGTTCCTGACCAATCATCCGTCGCCGATACGCACGGACCTGCCCGGCGGCACAGTCATCGAAGGCATGGTCGAGGTCAGCGTCGCCGCCAACAGCCCGTGGAGCACCGTCTATTGCCGGATCGGCGTGCTGGGCGGCGACACGCTCGGCAACTGGTATGGGCCGCCGGTCTATGGAACGGCGGACCAGAACCGCCAGGAGCATTGGATAGCCGGACCCGACACCGCCTGGTCGGGCACGATACGCACCCCGCCCCTCGTCATCCCGCCGATCGGCGGCGGTCTCTACGTCTACTATCAGGCGCAATACAACGACGCGGAGGCGGCCGGCGGGCCAGGCACGTTCGCCGGCTCGGTTACGTTCGGCGCGCCGACGATCCGCATCAACCCGACGGCGCGCTGAACCGGACGGCGCTCTTGCGTCCACCGCGATCGGGCGCTCTTGCGTCTCCCGGCGCGGCGTCCTACATCACTGTCTCACCAACATTCTCCGCGGCTTTTGGGGGGTGGCCTTCACGGGCCGCCTTTTTTGTTTTGGACGATACCGAACGACACGCACCGGGGGACGCACCGGCCGACGCGGACGAGGACCTGCCGCGCCAGGCCGGTCTCGAAGGCCGCATCGTCGGCATCGTCGCGCCGACGCTCGCCGACATGGGCTACGAGCTCGTCCGCGTCGCCGTGCTCGGCCGTGCCGTGCCGACGGTGCAGATCATGGCGGACCGCGCCGACGGCTCGCTGATCGCGGTCGCGGATTGCGAGGCGATCAGCCACGCCGTTGGCGCGGTGCTCGACGTCAATGATCCGATCCCCGGCGCCTGGAACCTGGAGGTTAGTTCGGCCGGCATCGACCGGCCGCTGACCCGAGCCAAGGACTGGAACCGCTTCGCCGGGCACGTGGCCAAGGCCGAGGTCAACCTGCCGATCGACGGCCGCAAGCGGTTTTCCGGCATCGTGCTCGGCGCCGACGCGCAGCATGGCCGGATGCGGCTCGATACCGGCGAGGAGGTCCGCCTGCCGCTCGACGACCTGCGTCGCGCCAAGCTGGTGCTGACCGACGCGCTGATCGCCGCCACCGTCCCGCCTAGTGGTCCGATCCCGACGCTCACTACCCGAGCGTCGGGTGAATCGGCCCACAAGAACAGCCTGGCGCCTGAAGCCGACCCCGTGGCCAACCGAACGAACTGAGAGGCCCACCATGGACACCGCCGTATCCCGCCCCGAGCTGCTGCTGGTTGCCGACGCCGTCGCGCGCGAGAAGTCGATCGATCGCGAGGAGGTGCTGGAGGCGATGGAGCAGGCGATCCAGAAGGCCGGCCGCGCCAAGTACGGCCACGAGAAGGACATACGCGCGACCATCGACCGCAAGACCGGCGACGTGCGGCTGTCGCGCTGGACCGAGGCGGTCGAGACGGTGGAGAACGAGGAGACCCAGATCCCGGTCCACATCGCGCGCAAGTTCAAGCCGGAGATCGAGATCGGCGGCCACCTGGTCGATCCGCTGCCGCCGATCGATTTCGGCCGCATCGCGGCGCAGACCGCCA
>CAXTSD010000027.1:0-2536 GCA_964246775.1 uncultured Acetobacteraceae bacterium
CCCCCACCCCCCCGCCCCGGGTGGGGGGCCCCCCCCCCCCCCCGGGGGGCGCGGCCCCCCCCCTCGCCTTCCTTCCTCGCCCCTCTGCACAGCCCCGCGTCTCTGCTATGTACAGGCGTCATGCAGACCGAGATCACCAGCGGCCCGGGCCGCGCCCCAGCGATCGTGACTAGGGAAACCGCTGAGGTGGCGCCGCCGCAGCGCGTGGCGCGCGCGGCGCTGTCGTTCGCCCTGGTGCTGCTCGGCTTGTGGACGCTGCAGGATTTCCTGCCGGCGCTGGTCTGGGCGGCGATTTTTGCGATCGCGCTGTGGCCGCTCTACCAGCGCATGGTGCGTCGCTGGCCGTCGGCGCGTCGCTCGGCCTGGCTCGCGGCGCTGTTCACCTTGGCCGTCGCGCTGCTGTTCATCGTGCCGTTCGGGCTGCTCGCCGTCCAGTTCGGCCGCGAGGCGCATGCGACGCTCGACTGGATCAACACCGCCCGGCATGACGGCGTTCCGGTGCCGGACCTGCTGCACAGGCTGCCGGCGTTCTCGTCCCAGGCGACGGGCTGGTGGCAGACCAACCTCGCCGATCCGAAGAGCGCCTCGGCCCTGCTGCGTCGTCTCGCCTCAGGCGACATGGCGGTCACGGGGCGGCATGTCGGGTCGCAGGTCATCCACCGGCTGGTGGTGTTCGGCTTCACGCTGCTGGCGCTGTTCTTTCTGTTTCGCGACGGCGACGCCGTTTCGGGCCAGATGCTGGTCGCGAGCCGGCGCCTGTTCGGCCCGGCGGGCGAGCGCATCGGTCGCCAGATCATCGCCTCGGTGCACGGCACCGTGGACGGGCTGGTGCTGGTCGGCCTGGGCGAGGGAGTGATCCTCGGCATCGCCTACGCCGCCGCCGGCGTCACCCACCCGACGCTGCTTGGCGGGTTCACCGCCGCCGCCGCGATGATCCCGTTCGGGGCGCCGGTCGTGTTCCTGCTGGCGGCGGCGCTGGCGCTCGCGAACGGCTCGACGGTGGCGGCGATCGCCATCGTGGCGCTCGGCTTCGTCGTCACCTTCGTCGCCGACCACTTCGTGCGCCCGGTGCTGATCGGCGGGGCGACGCGGCTGCCGTTCCTGTGGGTGCTGTTCGGCATCCTGGGCGGCGTCGAGGTCTGGGGGCTGCTCGGGCTGTTTCTTGGCCCGGCGATCATGGCGGCGCTGATCCTGCTGTGGCGGGAGTGGACGGCGCCGCGGCCGGAGACACCGGTGCATGCCTGAGCGGGCGCCGGACTGAGCGGCTCAGCGGCGCCGGATGCGCGTCATCGGCGTGTGCGGCTGGAGCGGCAGCGGCAAGACGACGCTGATCGCGCGGCTGATCCCCTGCCTGGTCGCCCAGGGCGTGCGGGTCTCCACGATCAAGCACGCCCATCACGGCTTTGACATCGACCGGCCGGGCAAGGACAGCCACGTCCACCGCGAGGCCGGAGCGTGCGAGGTGCTGGTGACCTCGGGCTTGCGCTGGGCGCTGATGCACGAGTTGCGCGGCGCGCCGGAACCCCCGCTCGGCGAGTTGCTGGGCCGGCTGGCGCCGGTTGATCTGGTGCTGGTCGAAGGCTTCAAGCGGTCGCGCCTCGCCAAGCTCGAGGTGCATCGGCCGTCGCTCGGACGCACGCTGCTGGCGCCCGACGACCCGGACATCGTCGGGGTCGCCAGCGACGCGAAGCTGATCGCGGCGCCGCCGGCTGCCGTGCCGGTGCTGCCGCTTGACGCGATCGGCGCCATCGCCGGGTTCGTGCTGCGTCAGGCGTCGGATGCCGGCTAGCGCGCGACCGGCGATCGTCGTGCTGGCCGGCGGGCTGTCGAGCCGGATGGGCGGTGGCGACAAGGCGCTGCTGCCGTTGGCCGGCCGGCCGCTGCTTGCCCACGTGCTCGCGCGCGTTACCCGCGACGCGGACGACGTGGCGGTGAGCGCGAACGGCGATCCCGGCCGCTTCGCCGCGTTCGGGCTGCCAGTGCTTGCGGATGCAGGGCTTGCGGATGCAGGGCTTGCGGACGCGGCGCTTGCGGATGCGGCGGCGAGCGGTGCCGGCGCCGTGCCGGGCGGGTCGCGCCAGGGACCGCTTGCCGGCGTGCTTGCCGGCATGATCTGGGCGGCCGGCGAAGGGCACGCCTGGCTCGTGAGCGTGCCGGGGGATTGCCCGATCCTGCCGCGCGACCTGATTGACCGGCTGGTGAGGTCGCAGGCGCAAAGCGGCGCCGCCATCGTCTGCGCCGCCTCGCTCGGGCGGGTGCATCACGCGACAGCGTTATGGCCGGTCAGCCTCGCCGCCAGCCTGGAGCAGGCGCTGGCCTCCGGTGTGCGGCGGATGCAGGATTTTACTGCGACCCAACCGACCGAAATTGCAACCTTTGATGCCGCGCCGACCGACCCGTTCCTCAACCTCAACACGCCGGCCGAATTCGCGCAGGCGGAGGCGCTGCTCGCGCGGGGCTAGCGAGACGGAAGCGCGCCCGCCTCGCTGCCCGGAGCGGCTACTCGGCGGGGGCGGCGTCGGAGGCCGGCGCCGAC
>CAXTSD010000027.1:2546-13293 GCA_964246775.1 uncultured Acetobacteraceae bacterium
GCTCGTTCTGGCGCGCCAGGGCGCGCTGCTGCTTGCGGTACTGGTGGCGCTTGTACATGCCGGCGGCGCAGCCGCCCGCCGCCCCGAGCACGCCGTGATGGGCGAGGTGGCCGCCAACCGCGCCGACGGCGCCGTATTTGACGCAGCCGCCCGGCTCGGCCTGGGCCGGCGCCGGCATGGCCAGGCTGCCGGCCAGGATCGCGGCGGCGGCACACATCGAAACAAGCTTCATCGTGAACACTCCTGAAGTCGGACGCCGCGGCGCGAGCGCGAAATGCCCCTACCGGCAACCCGGAACGCCATCGAAACGCCTCTGCGGCCGGTCGCGTTGCCTAAGTCTTGAGACAATCCTTACACCAGGGCTCGCGCCGCGGGCTACTCCGCCGCCTGCGGCAGCAGTTCGACCTTGAGCCAGCCCGGCTCGCGCTTGTCGAATGCCTTGTAGGCGTCGAGTGCCGAGCCGACCGGCTCGACCTTGGAGATCACCTCGGTCGGGTCGATGCCGCCCATCCTGACCAGCTCGACGAGGTGGGGGACGTAGGTGCGGTGATTGCAGTTGCCCATGTTGATCGTCAGGTTCTTGTTCATCGCCTCGCCGATCGGGAAGCTCTCGGCCTGTGGCGGGTAGACGCCGATGATGCCGAGCGTGCCGGCCTTCGCCAGCGACGTGACCGCCCAGTGCGAGACCTGGCTCGGCGCGTCGCCGGCCACCCAGTTGCCGTCGCTCGGCTTCTGCTCGGGTGCCACGCGCTGCCGCTCCTCGGCGAACTCGCGCTGATGCTTCTGCGCGGCGTCCGCGGCCGGGCCGGCATGGGCGTGCTGCGCGTCGATGCCGACGGCGTCGATCGCCCGGTCGGCGCCGTTGCCGCCGGTCAGGCGCTTGATCGCGGCGACCGGATCCTCGCGGCTGAAGTCGATGGTCTCGGCGCCTTGGCGGCGGGCGGCATCGAGGCGGTCCGCGTGCTGGTCGACGGCGATGATCCGCCCGGCATTCTTGAGCCGGCAACTGGCGATGGCGAACTGCCCGACCGGCCCGCAGCCGAACACCACGACGACGTCGCCTTCGGACACCTCGGCGAGTTCGGCGCCGTACCAGGCGGTCGGGAAGATGTCGGAGATCAGGATCGCCTGGTCGTCCGACACCTCCGCCGGCAGCTTGACCATCGTCGTGTGGGCGAACGGGATCAGCGCCTTCTCGGCTTGCAGGCCGTTGATCGCGCCGGCCGCTTCGGGGCCGCCGAAGAACGCGGTGCCGGCCGACGGGCCGCCGGGATTGGCGTTGTCGCATTGCGCCGTGTAGCCGGCGCGGCAGTAGCTGCAGTAACCGCAGGAGATGGTGGAGCAGATCACCACCCGGTCGCCGAGATCGAAATTTCGCACGTCGCTGCCGAGCGACTCGACGACGCCGACGCCCTCGTGGCCGAGTATGGTGCCGGGCTTCATGCCGGACACGGTGCCGCGCACAAAATGCAGGTCGGTGCCGCAGATCGCCGAACTGGTCAGGCGCACGATGGCGTCGGTCGGTTTGCCGAGCGTCGGCTCGGGCACATCGTCAAGCCGGATGTCGCCGATGCCATGCCAAACGACTGCCTTCATGTGCGCCTGCCTCCCGATGTGGGGAGCGAACGCCGATCGTACGGCGGCGTTGCGGCCCGCTGCGCCGGGCTTGGGCACGAACGCGTGCGTCGGCGCTACGGGCGCACCGGCGCATGGCGCGACGGCCACAAGCGTGCCGTCTGCCGTGCCGCTTCGGAGTGCAGCAGCAGGCTGGTTAGCAGCGTCGCGAGCAGGGTGACGATCGCCCACCAGCCGGCTTCGCGCAGCAGCCAGGCGAGCACCCAGACGCCAGCGCCGGCGGCGCCAGGCAGCAGGCCCGCCGCGATCAGCCAGGCGATGCAGTGACGCATCGCGTCGGACCAGAGCAGGCCGAGCACGACCGCGACGCTCGCCGCGTAGAGGCGGGGGTGACGGCCGACGCGCGGCAAGGCCGCCAGGCTGGGCAGCAGCAGCACCAGGTGCACGGCGCGGTAGCCGATGTTTTGCGCGGTCAGGAAGCAGCTCAGGACCAGCACCGCGCCGGCGAGCAGGAAGCTGCGCTCGCGCTCGGTGAGCGCGGCGAGATCGTCGCGAACCGAAGCGCTCCGGCCGAGCAGGCCGCCCGCGGTCAGCGCGGCGATGACCAGCACCAGTTCGAGGCCGTGCGTGAAACCGCGTTGCTGCTGCAGGCCGAGGAGTTGCGCAAGGCCGCCGGGGAGGGTGCTGGCGCCGAACACACCGCCGAAATAGGCGCCGAAAGGTATCAGCGCCAGGGCTCTCGCCAGATCATCGCCGTCGACGGCGATGAAGATCGCGACGGCGGCGGTGGCGGCGAGCAGCGTCGCCAGCAGACGCTGCGGCCGCTCCCGAGTCGCCAGCAGCAGCAACGGCATCGGGTAGTATTTCAACAGGCCGGCGAGCAAGGCGAGGCCGTAGCCGAGCGCCCGCGAGAAGCCGCCGCGGCAGGCGAGCGCGGCGGCGGCGGCGGCGAGGCGGAACATGAGCAGGGCGTTGTTGCCGCGCTCGCGCGCGAAGGCGGTCGCGCTCGACAGCGCGCCCGCGGTCACCAGCATCGTCTGACGCCAGCCGCGGCCGGTCGGCAGCAGCAGCAGGCAGAGCAGGAACGCCGCGTCGACGGCGAGGCCCGCCGGCAGCAGCCAGGCATCGGTGACCGGCAGAGCGGCGAGCGCCAGCCAGAGCGGCGAGTAGTCGAAGACGCGTGCGAGGACGTCGCACGGATTGGTCGCCAGCACATCGACCCCGAGCCTCGCGCAACGCAGCGAGGACAGGATCGCGTGCGTGTCGACGAATGGCGGGTCGAACGGCGTGACGCCCCAGCCGATGATGACGGCGTGATAGAGTGCGCGCCGACCCGTCGCGTAGAGCAGCGTGAGGCAGAGAAATGCCGTGTTTGCGGCGGCGCAGGGCGCGAGCCGCCGCATCAGGCGGCTCGGCTCGCCGCCAGCGCGCGTCCGCCTGCGGCCGGCGGCTGCCGACGCCGAGTCGTGCAGCTTCTGAACTGCGGTCACGTCTGACGCTCGAGCACGTCGGCATCCTCGCGGTGGACTACCGGGCGGCACGGGCGCCGTAACCGGATCTCAACCTAGAGTAGCAGCCAATGCTTTCGCAATGTTTAACGGCGCGGTCGTGGCGGGCGGTTGCTGCCTGGCTTAGCTGCCGATGAGCGGCAGCACCGCCAGGTAGGCCGAGGTCAGCGCCAGGCCGACGACGCCCATGCCGAGGCGCAGCCTGGCAAGACCGGAATCGGTCGTGCGCTGGAGCAAGGTAGGCGAGGGCGGTGGGAACACGGCGGCTTTCCTTCACGACGTGCGGCGCCCGGTGCGGCTGACGATGGCGGTCTGACCGACATCGACGCCCGACCGGATTGCTGCACTGCACCATATCGTCCGGCAGGGCGGAATTGCAACCGCCGCCAGCACGGCATGCGATCGAGCGCCGGCACGCGACTGCCGTCGGCGGTGCCGGCGGCGCGAGTGGCATGGCGTTTGCGATCAATGCTCCGGCCGTTGTCCGGCATCGTTCGCGCCAAGGGCACCAAGCAGGGCACCAAGCTGGCACACGCAGGCTTGAAAGGAGCGCTCGTCCGGACGCCGTGATGGGCCGCGTCCGCGACCGGCAAATCACACGTGGAGAAAGATTGTCTTGTCCGTTTTGTAGACGAGGTTCTTGATGCAAGTGGCAAGGCATTTGGCTTAGAGTGTGGTGCTGACCGCTTGTGCAACTTTCGGTCGAGTCGGGTTTGCCCTGCTGTTCAAGCCGCCGACGACGCCGATATGCCGGATGTCAGTGGCAGGTGATTTTGCTCTTGCCTCGATCGCTTAATTGCCTGGAGGGTATCTGCATGGATCGTCCGGACGACATCTTCTCGCTGCACGCCACCTTGCGCGACCGCACGCGCGACGTGGAGATGAGCCTCTCCGACTATCTGGATGCCTGCCGCGACGATCCGCAGATGTATGCGAGCCCGGCGGAACGCATGCTGCGGGCGATCGGCGAGCCGGAAATCGTCGACACCTCGCGCGATCCTCGGCTGGGGCGGCTGTTCTTCAATCGCACCATCCGCGTCTACCCGGCATTCGCCGAGTTCCACGGCATGGAGGAGACGATCGAGCGCATCGTCGGCTTCTTCCGCCACGCGGCGCAGGGGCTCGAGGAGCGCAAGCAGGTGCTCTACCTGCTCGGACCGGTCGGCGGCGGCAAGTCCTCGCTCGGCGAGCGGCTCAAGGCGCTGATGGAGCACGAGCCGATCTGTGTGCTCAAGGCCGGCGCCGAACTGAGCCCGGTGTTCGAGAGCCCGCTTGGCCTGTTCGACCCGGAGACGATGGGCGACCTGCTCGGCGAGCGCTACGGCATCCCGCGCCGGGTGCTGACCGGCATTGCGAGCCCGTGGGCGATGAAGCGCCTCGAGGCGTGGGGCGGCGACATCGAGCGCTTCCGAGTCGTCAAGCTCTACCCGTCGCGACGCAAGCAGGTCGCCATCGCCAAGACCGAGCCGGGCGACGACAACAACCAGGACATCTCTGCCCTGGTCGGCAAGGTCGACATACGCAAGCTCGAGAACTTCAGCCAGAACGACCCGGACGCCTACGGCTTTTCGGGCGGGCTGAACCGCGCCAACCAGGGCATCCTCGAATTCGTCGAGATGTTCAAGGCGCCGATCAAGATGCTGCACCCGCTGCTGACGGCGACCCAGGAGGGCAACTATCTCGGCACCGAGAACATCGGCGCCATACCGTTCCAGGGCATACTGCTCGCCCATTCGAACGAGGCGGAGTGGCAGAGCTTCCGCAACAATCGCACCAACGAGGCGTTCCTTGACCGGGTGAGCGTGATCAAGGTGCCGTACTGCCTGCGCGTCACCGAGGAGAGCCGGATCTACGAGAAGCTGATCGGCGGCTCGGCGCTGGCCGAGGCACCCTGCGCGCCGCACACGCTCGAGATGCTGGCCCGCTTCGCCGTGCTGTCGCGGCTGAAGCCGCACGCCAACTCGCGGCCGTTCGCCAAGATGCGCGTCTATGACGGGGAGAACATCCGCGAGACCGATCCCAAGGTGAAGACGATGCAGGAGTATCGCGACAGCGCCGGCGTCGACGAAGGCATGGACGGTGTCTCGACACGCTTCGCCTACAAGGTGCTGTCGGCGACGTTCAACCACTCAGGCAACGAGGTCGCCGCCGACCCGGTGCACCTGATGTACGTGCTGGAGCAGGCGATCCGCCGCGAGCAGTTTCCGCCGGAGACCGAGCAGGCGTATCTGGCGACGATCAAGAACGAGCTCGCCTCCCGCTACGCCGAGTTCATCGGCAACGAGATCCAGAAGGCTTATCTTGAGAGCTATGGCGATTACGGCCAGAACCTGTTCGACCGCTATCTCGACTACGCCGACGCCTGGATCGAGGACCAGGACTTCAAGGACCCCGACACCGGACAGATGCTCAACCGCGAGCTGCTGAACGCCGAGCTCACCAAGATCGAGAAGCCGGCCGGCATCGCGAACCCGAAGGACTTCCGCAACGAGGTGGTGAAGTTCGCGCTGCGCACGCGGGCGAGCAATAGCGGCCGCAACCCGTCCTGGACCAGCTACGAGAAGGTGCGCGACGTGATCGAGAAGCGCATGTTCAGCCAGGTCGAGGACCTGCTGCCGGTCATCAGCTTCGGCTCCAAGAAGGACAACGAGACGGAAAGGAAGCACAGCGAGTTCGTCAGCCGCATGGTGTCGCGCGGCTACACCGAGCGGCAGGTGCGCCGGCTCGTCGAGTGGTACATGCGAGTGAAGCAGTCGGCCTGAGCACGACGTGGACATCATCGATCGCCGGCCGAACCCGCACGGCAAGAACCTCGAGAACCGCCAGCGCGTGCTGACCAGGGCGCGCGCCGCGGTCGCCCGCGCGACGCGCGCGGCGATCGATCAGGGCACGCTGCGCGAGGTCGGGCGGGATCAGGCGGTGACGATACCCGCCGACGCGCTGCATGAGCCGTCCTTCCACACCGTGTTCTCCGCCGGCAAGCGCCACGTCGTGCTGTCCGGCAACAAGGAGTTCTCCGCCGGTGATCGGCTGAAGCGGCCGGAGGGCGGTGGCGGCGGTGGTGGCGGCGGCGAGGGCAGCGGCGACGGCGAGGGCGAGGACGGCTTCCGCTTCGTGCTCACCCGCGACGAGTTCCTCGACTTCTTCTTCGAGGATCTCGAGCTGCCGGACCTGGTGAAGAGCCAGATCGTCGCCACCGAGACGATGGCGCCGGTGCGCACAGGGGTCAGCGTCGATGGCTCGCCGTCGCAGATCGACATGTCGCGTTCGATGCGCCAGTCGATGGCGAGGCGCATCGGGCTGCGCCGGCCGCGCCCGCCGGAGCTGCTGGCGCTGGAGGCGGAGATCGCCGCCCTGGCGGAGAGCGGCGATGAGCCGGGCCGCCTCGCGATGCTGCGGGCCGAGCTCGAGCTGTGGGCCCAGCGGCTGCGCCGGGTGCCGTGGATCGACCCGGTCGACCTGCGCTACCGGCGCTTCACCCCGATGCCGAAACCCTCGGCGCGGGCGGTGATGTTCTGCCTGATGGACGTCTCCGGCTCGATGTCCGAACCGATGAAGGACCTGGCCAAGCGCTTCTTCCTGCTGCTGCACGTGTTCCTCGAGCGCCGCTACAAGCGCGTCGAGCTGGTGTTCATCAGGCACACCGAGACCGCCGAGGAGGTCGACGAGCAGACCTTCTTTACCGATCCGCGCACCGGCGGCACCGTCGTCTCGACCGCGCTCGCCGAGTTCGTCCGCATCCAGCGCGCCCGCTACCCCGAGGACTCGTGGAACATCTACGCCGCACAGGCATCGGACGGCGACAATGCCGGCAGCGACACGCGCAAGACCGTGGCGATGCTGGAGAACGACGTGCTGCCGGCGGTGCAGCACTTCGCCTATATCGAGGTGGCGGCGAGTTCGGCGGTGATACGCGGCGCGACCGATCTGTGGCGCGGCTACGAGCCGCTGGCGAGCCGCGCGCCGCGGCTCGCGATGCGACGGGTCGCCGACCGGCGCGACATCTTTCCGGTGTTCCGCGAGCTGTTCGCCCGCAAGGCGGCGGGCGGATGACCGAGCTGCTCTACAGCGGCGCCGACTGGGACTACCGCACCCTGCAGCGTTCGTATGACGCGATCGAGCGCATCGGCTGCGAGGAGCTCGGGCTTGAGGTGTATCCAAACCGGATCGAGGTGATCTCGGCCGAGCAGATGCTCGACGTCTACACCGCGCACGGCATGCCGCTCACCTACCGCCACTGGTCGTATGGCAAGCGCTTCCTGCAGCACGAGAGCAGCTACCGGCGCGGCTATACCAGCCTCGCCTACGAGGTGGTGATCAACTCCAACCCCTGCATCTCGTATCTGATGGAGGAGAATACCGCGACGATGCAGGCGCTGGTGATTGCGCACGCGGCGTTCGGGCACAACCACTTCTTTCGCAACAACCATCTGTTCCAGCAATGGACGGAAGCCTCGGCGATACTCGACTACCTGGAATTCGCGCGCAGCTACGTCGCCGGCTGCGAGGATCGGCATGGCGCGGCCGCCGTCGAGCGGGTGCTGGACGCGGCGCACGCGCTATCCCGCCACGGCGTGCATCGGCATGGCGGGGCGCGGCCGCTCAACCTGAAATCCGACCACAAGCGCGAGCGCGAGCGGCGCGACTACGACGAGAAGGTGTTCGACGATCTGTGGCGGACCGTGCCCGGGGCGAAGCCCACGGTCGACGCCGATCCGCTGACCGAGCGGCGTCGTCGGCTTGGCCTGCCGGAGGAGAACCTGCTCTACTTCATCGAGAAGGTGTCGCCAAAACTGCAATCCTGGGAGCGCGAGATCATCCGCATCGTCCGGCTGATCGCGCAGTATTTCTACCCGCAGCCGCAATGCAAGCTGATGAACGAGGGCTGCGCCACCTGGACGCACCAGCGCATCATGACCAGGCTGCACGAGACCGGGCAGATCGACGACGCGGCGTTCCTCGAGGTGCTGCACTCCACCAGCAACGTCATCATGCAGCCGGGCTTTGACCATCCGGCGAGCTCGGGCGGCTTCAACCCGTATGCGCTCGGCTACGCGATGATGAGCGACATCGAGCGCATGTGCACCGCGCCGACGGCCGAGGACCGCGCCTGGTTCCCCGACATCGCCGGCAACGGCGACCCGCTCGGCACGCTGCGCCACGCCTGGGCGAACTTCCGCGACGAGAGCTTCGTCCTGCAATTCCTGTCGCCGCAGGTGATGCGCCAGTTCCGCATGTTCCGCCTGCTCGACGACACCGAGGAGGCCACTCTGCTGGTGGACGCGATCCACGACGACGCCGGCTACCGCGCGATCCGGCGCAGCCTGGCGCAGAGCTACGATCCGGGCAACGGCGATGCCGACGTGCAGGTGGTCGATGTCGACCTCGCCGGCGACCGCCGCCTGATGCTGCAGCACCGCACCCGCGCCGGGCAGCTGCTGGCGCCGCGCGACGCCGAGGCGACCTTGCGCTACGTCGCCGTGCTGTGGGGGCACGAGGTGCGGCTGCAGGAGGTCGACGTCGAGACCGAGGCGGTGCTGGCCACCCACATGGTCGGCCCGTCGAGCCACTGAGCGGGCGCGCTGACCGGCCGCCGCGGCCCGCCTGCAATCAGGCAGTTGCAATCGCGGTTTAGAGGTGCCGCTTGAACGCTGAGCGGCGTCGGCGTTCGGCTTTGGCCAACAGCATCTGGCAGGTGGGCGGTGGGGCGTGCGGGCAGGCAGGCAGGCGGAGCGAGCGCGCGCGATCCTCGGATCGACGTGCTGCGCGGCGCGGCGCTGCTGATGATCTTCATCGACCACATACCGAGCGACCTGCTCAACCGCGTCACCCTGCACGCCTACGGGTTCTGCGACGCGGCCGAGGTGTTCGTGCTGCTCGCCGGCTACTCGTCGAACCTCGCCTATGGACGCGGCTTCGAGCGCGACGGCGCGGCGCACACGCTGCGGCGCATCGCCGGCCGCTGCCTGCGCATCTACCTGTTCCAGATCGGGTTGCTGCTGATCACGCTTGGCGTGGTGCAGGTCTGGAGCCGCTACACCCACCTCGCGCCAGGCAAGGTCGCGCCGATACTGAACGCGCCGCTACCTGGCCTGCTATACGCGGTGACGCTGCGGGCGCTGCCGAGCTATCTCGACATCCTGCCGCTCTACATCGTGCTGCTGGCGGCGTTTCCGGTGATCCACCTGCTGCTCAGGCGACGGCTCTGGCTCGGGCTTGGCGTCTCCTGCCTGATCTGGGTCGCCGCCGGGCTGTCGCCTGGCCTCAACCTGCCGAACTGGATCGACGGCAAGGGCTGGTACTTCGACCCGTTCGCCTGGCAGTTCCTGTTTACCATCGGCGCGGCGCTCAGTCTTATGTCGACGCGGCGCGACGTTAACAGCGCCGCGACGCGGCGTAATGGCTTGCCACACCATCGTGGTCTCGCCGTCGCCTGCGCCGCCTTTCTGCTTGTCGCGTTCTTCGAGGGTGCGCCCTGGAACGACTGGAACATGCCGAACCTGCAGCTCTTCGCCATGGCCTCGCCAGACAAGTCGACGCTGGCCTGGCCGCGCATCGTCGACATACTGGCGCTCATGTATCTGCTGCTGAGCTCGGAGCGCGCGCGGGCGGTGGCGGCAAGCTGGTGGCTGCGGCCACTCGATGCCTGCGGGCGTCACTCGCTCGAGGTGTTTTCGACCGCCTGCGTGCTGGCGCTGCTCGGGCGGCTGTGGTTTCGCAGCCACGGCGCCGGGCTCACCGCGCAGGTTGCGGTTAACCTGGCCGGCTTCGTCATCCTGGGCGGCGTCGGACTGTGGATGGAGCGGCAGGCCAGGCCGGCTCTGCCTCGACCCGCCGGGCAGGGGCGGGGGTCTCTGGAGCGAAGTTAGGCGGAGCCCGACCTTCTACCAGGGCTCGCTGATCGCGACCCCTGGTATCAGAGTCTTTGTTTCGCGCGCCGCCGGCCGCCAACCCGGCGCGCATACCAACGCTCGCTGACCGCAAGAGTCGCGGTCAGCGAGCGTTGGTATTAATCCACGCGGTCCGGCCGGCTTGCCAGCCCGCGCGCCATCGCGTCCTCGAGCGCCTCGGCGACGCAGCGATAGCCGAGATCGTTCATGTGCAGCCCGTCGGAGGCGGTGAAGTCCAGCATCGGCCTGCCGCTCCTGCCCCACGCCGCCATCAGCGCGCCGCGCGAGAACAGGTTGACGCGCTGCTCGCCGGCGATCGAGGCGATGACCTGGTCGATGCGGTTGTCCTCGAGGGCGGCGACCACCTTCGGCGTCCGCTGGTTGTCCATCAGGATCACGTCGGCGCCGGCCGCCTTGAGCCTGCCGATGCCGCTGCTGACCAGGCGCGCGAACACCGCCGGATCGACGTCGCGCAGCGCGCCGTTGGCGCCGACCTGCCAGATCACCAGTTGCGGCTTCGCGCTCAGCACGTCGGTGTCGAGCCGCGCCAGCTCCTCGGCGGCGTCCTGGCCGCCGATGCCGCGGTTGATCACGACGAAATCGGCCTCCGGGAAGGCCTGGTTGAGCCGGCGCTGCAGGATCGCCGGATAGGAATGCGCGACGTCGCTGGCCAGCACGCCGAGCGTCGAGGACGAGCCGATCGCTACCACCACGACCTGCTCATTGGCGGCGAGAGCGGCGGCGGTGCGCGGCAGCTTCGGCGCCAATGAGCAG
>CAXTSD010000028.1:0-2991 GCA_964246775.1 uncultured Acetobacteraceae bacterium
GCCAAGGCCGTGCGCGGCGTCTGGCGCAGCGCCGGGCGCGGCTTGGCGAGGCCGCCGGCAGCCGGCAAGACGACCATCGCCGACAGCAGCGCCGTGGCCCAGACCGTGACCCAGACCTGGGCCCAGACCGTGGCCCAGACCTGGGCCGGGACGAGCTTGACGTAGGCTGTCTCCGCCGCCCAAGCGCGCTTCATGCCGCCCTGCCTCGCCGTGCCGGCATTCAGCATGGCGGTCGCGCCCGCCTCACGCCAGCGCCGCCGTCAACGTGCTATCCCGCGATGCCCTTGCGGCGGAGCTCGTCCCTGGCCTTGTCGGTCTTGTCGGCAGCCACGTTCAGGGCCCGCAGGACGGCTGCCGTCTTGGTGAACTGAACGGTTCGGTATTCCACCACCTCGATGCGGTTGCCCATGGGTCGCGTATCTCGAGCCCGGGCCCGTCCAGGATGGTCGCCCCCGCCGCCGCCGCGCGCTCGCGCACGCCCGTCCTGTCGTCGACCACGAGCCCGAAATGGCGTTTGCCGTCCGGCGCGTCCGCTTGCGCCTCGGCGAGCGCCAGGAACTGATCGCCCATATCGATGAAGGCCATGCCGTCGGCACGCCCGCGCAACTCGAACTCGAAAATGCGGCCGTAGAAAGCAAGCGCCGCCTCCAGGTCGCCAACCGCCAAGGCGACGTGGTTGATGCCGATCAGGCGACTCATGGTGGCTGGCTCTCCTCCGGCGACCGTCGCCTAACGCCGTCGACGCGGCACCGGCCATGAGCGAGGCGTTCAAATCTGGTTTGGCCGGGACGAGACAGCCGCGCGCGAAATCCAGCCGCCTGATGCGGGCGCGGCAAATTAACCTTTCGTCAGTAAATGTCAGGTATTTCCTATGCCTGGTCTCGGTTCCGACGCTTGGCTTGCCGCCAAGCCGTGGCCGCCGGGCGACGCCGCGCCTGATAACCGCTACGCCGTGAGGCAAACAATGTCTACGCATCTACCCGCAAGCTATATCGAGCAGTCGCGACAAAATCAGTCACAACTGACGAGATTACGCGCCAGCCGTATTCTGAATACGCCTGCTGACGTGGTATGCGGCATTGCGATATTCTCCGCTGATTTCATTGCGATGTCATGTTCCGTGGCGATCTGCTTTTTCCTGGAAGATTGTCTGGCAAGCCGGATCGGCCACCACCTGTATGCGTTTCAGTCAGGATCCCATCAAGCCGTCGCACTCCGCCTCGTGCTCATCTTTGCCGGCGTCAGTTGCTATCTCGCCGAACACGGTCATTTTCGCGACCGGCTAGGGTTCTGGAACGAGATGCGCGATGTCGTGCTGATCAGCACTTTCGCGTTGTGCTCCAGTCTTGTCCTCTCCGCACTGGCTGGTGATCGCCTGCAGGATTTCATCCCCGCCGTGTCGTCATGGGGGCTGTTTCCCCTGCTCGCCATGGCGTTGCGCCAGGCGGCAAAGCGCCTGCTGACCAGGCTTGGGATCTGGCAGGTGCCGGTGCTTGTCGTCGGTGATCAGTTCAGCGTGGCCGAAGCGGCGCGCCTGCTTAACCTTGAGAGGGTGCCGGGCTATAAGGTCGTCGGCTCGCTGCACCCCTCTCTCATCGTCGACACGTCGTTCGGTGAGCGTTGCATGACAGCGCTGCGGCAGCTTGGCGCGCGGCGGGTCATACTCTGTTGCGACCTCGACACCGACGTCGACTACGCGGTGATGCAGTCGGTCGTGCGGGCACGCATTCCCTTCTCCGTGCTGCCGCAATCCGCAGCGCTGCCGGTCCTTGGCTGCTCGATCACGCCCTTCTTCAGCCATGATACAGTGATGCTGTCCTATCGCGACAACCTGGCGCAATCCGGCCCGCGAATGATCAAGGTCGGCTTCGACCTCGCCTTGTCGGCAGCCATTCTCGCCGTGCTGCTTCCTGTGTTTCTGATACTTGCCATCTTGATCAGGCGGGACGGCGGCAGCGTCTTCTTCGGGCATCGACGCGTCGGCATGAGCGCCAGCATGTTCAAATGCCTGAAATTCCGAAGCATGGCCGTAAACTCGGCCGAACTGCTGAAGGACCTGCTGGCACGAGACGCCGCGGCCGCCGCGGAATGGGCAAATACCCAGAAGCTTGCCGATGATCCACGGGTCACCAAGGTCGGCCGTCTGCTTCGGGCAACCAGCCTTGATGAGCTGCCGCAACTGTTGAACGTGCTGCGGCTCGAGATGAGCCTGATCGGTCCGCGGCCGATCGTCGAGCAGGAAGTTGCCCGCTATGCGGACGACATCGCCTACTATTACGAGGTCAGGCCCGGACTTACGGGATTGTGGCAAGTAAGCGGCCGCAGCGACACGTCCTACAAGCAACGCGTCCAGCTCGACGGCTGGTATGTGAGGAATTGGTCGATGTGGCACGACGTCGCCATTCTTGCCAAGACGGTTCCCGCCGTCCTGTTACGCCACGGCGCACGCTAGAGCAGTACCGCTCGGAGATGCTCTGACATGGGCGTGGAGATTGCTCCCCAGCAGCTTCCAGCAGCACTGGATCGACACACTTTCAACTTTTCGTTGTGTGTAAGGTTTGTGACAAACGCTATGGGTCGTTGGTGTAGGGTGGTGTGCATTCAGAATGAAGGTGCGCCGATGTCACTCACCTCTGCTCAACCAGATAGCGTAAACAGGAGAGCGCTGCTCGTTCAGCTTGAGAGCCTGAGCTGGGAAGACCACCTGGAGCAGGAACGTCAGGCGCTCGGGGCGCTAAAAACTACCCTGCGCGCGCCTCGTCCAGGACATGACGTTCCTCGCTTCGAAGCGGCCGAGTACGGTGACATTCTGAAAGTTGTCCTGGATATTGAAAGGGACGTGCTTCAGGATCGTGCCACGCTTCACCGGCCGTCGCCGGACGGCTTGGCGTCAGACCTGGCCCACAACCTCGTCCAGAGCCCGGATCGGCCTGTCGCGCGAGATGTCGTTACTGAGCGAGGCGGCCAGATTGCCTAACGGCTCACCTGATC
>CAXTSD010000028.1:3091-13270 GCA_964246775.1 uncultured Acetobacteraceae bacterium
TCTGGTCCAGAAGCAAGCGCGCCGTTCAGCGTGTAGAGCCGCGTCTCGCCAAAGCCGTGCGTGCAGAACGCGGCAGGCTCGAGGCCGGCGGCTCGCAGCGCCACCTCCAGTGCCGCGAGCGGCGCGTCCACCGCCTCGTCGGTGAGCTGGAAGGTGCCGAAATGCATGCCGATCGAGTGCCGCGCCCCGAGGTCGAGATGGGCCTGCACGGCTTCGGCCGGATCCATGTGCACCGGCGCCATGAACCAGCGCGGCTCGTAGGCGCCGATCGGCAGCAGCGCCACATCGGGCGAGCCGAGCCGGGCGGCGATGGCGCGCCAATGCGGCCCGGCCCCGGAATCGCCGGCAAACAGGATGCGCCCGCCGGCGGCTTCAAGCATGAAGCCGCCCCATAGCGCCCGATTGCGGTCAAACGGCGTGCGCGCGGAAAAATGGCGGGCGGGCGTCGCGGTGATGCGAAGCGCGCCGAGCGTCACCGACTGCCACCAGTCGAGCTCGATCGCCGCGATGCCGCGCCTGCCCAGGGTCGCGCCATTGCCGAGCATCGTCACCACATGCGGCGCGTCGCGGCGCTGCAGCGCGCCAAGGCTCGGCAGGTCCATGTGATCGTAATGGTTGTGCGACAGCAGGATCACGTCCGGGCGCGGCAGCTCGGCCAGGACAAGGCCGGGCGGGCGGATGCGCTGCGGACCGGCCCAGGACACCGGAGAGCAGCGCCGGCTGAACATCGGGTCGGTCAGCACGACCGCCTCGGGCAGGCGGATCAGGAACGTCGCGTGATTGACGAAGCTGATCGCCGCCGTGCCCTGCGCGACCGCATCCGGCGGCGGCGGAAACGCCGCGTTGCGCGGCTGCGTCGGCCAGGCGGCACGCTGGCGCTCGCGTCGCCAGCGCAGAAACTGCCGCAGTCCGTGCGACGGCGCGCCGGCGCCGGGGTTGAAGAAGCGCTCGCCGTCGTAATGGTCAGACAGCGGGCCCGCGCCGGCTCGAGAGGTCGCCACCCGATCCGCCTGTCTCAGTCAGCCCTGGCCGGGCTGCGTCCAGCCTGAAGCAGCATCTCGTATTCGGCTGGCACGCCGCAGAAGACGATCTCGGCTTCGTCGACGATCTGGTAGTGCACGACACGACCGGCGGCGATCAGGTGGTTATACAAGGGAGCGACATACAGTTCCGTCGCACTCGGCTGCGCCCGCTCGGCGGCGAGCGAGGCGTGGAAATCCCCGGCGGCGGCGAAGTGGTACAGCCCGGTGCAGCACAGATCCGAGATCGGCCGCTTCTCCGCGGTCTCCAGCACGACGGGTTCGTCGCCCGGTTCGTCGCCATTACGCGGCCGCACGTAGGACCAGTTGGCGCCGGCGCCGCGGAACACCTCGAGATAGCCGGACGAGAGGGCGAACCAGGCGGCGTCAGGCAGCCGGAAGCCGGGGCGGAAGGTGTCGATGTTGAAGATCGTGAGCGGCGTCCCGGCCGCGACGCCGGCCTGCCGCAAGCCGAGCTCGACCGTCTCCGCCTGGCCCGCGGTCGGCGCGTCCAGAAGTGCGACGCGCGCCTGGCGCAGGCCGAGGGTTGCGCATTCCGCCTCGACGAAGGCCGGCGTGCCGGCGACGTCGCGGGCGATGAACAGGAACGGCTCGGTCGCGAAGTAGCTGGCGAAACTGCTGACCGCATGGGCAAAGACGCTGCGCCCGGCGAGCGGCAGCATGTATTTCGGCCGGTCATAGCCCGCCTCGGTGAAGCGGCGCGACAATCCTGCCATCGGGATCACGATCATCGGATGGCTCCTGGCATCAGGCGGCTCCTGGCAACGCCGCATGCAGGCGCAGCGCATTGGCGACAAAGGCGCGCTGCCGGTCCGGCCGGTCCGAATGCAGCGGCAGCATGGATAGGAACAGGCCGATGACGATGGCCTGCACCTCGGCGCTGCCCGCCGCCACCCCGTCGATGACCATCTCGCGCAACGACTGCTCGAGCCAGGCATGGTGCGGCGCCGTCTCGAAGGCGAGCGAGACGCCGCGCCCGTCGTCGTCGAGCCGGTAGCGCCCGGCGATGATCTGGTCGTAGCGGCCGATGATCGAGTGGGCGAACTTCGCCATGTCGTAGCGCCCGTCGCCGTAGATCGAGGCGCTGCCCGCCTCGACGTAGCCGCGCGGATCGATCACGTGGATGCGCTGCACGCGCGAGTCGTACAGGATGTTGCTGAAGCAGAAATCGCCATGCATCACCGCCTGCGGCCGCGGCGAGGCGAAATCGAGATAAGCCGGCAACGCGGCGGCGATGCGCATCAGCGACGGGGCGGCCCGCCCGCCGTAGCGCCGCTCGGCGGTGACGTCAAAGCCGGTCGCCTCGGCGAAGGCGCGGAGCCGCGCCTCGGTCTTCTCGGCGACCAGCAGGCGCAGCGAGACGCCAGCCGGCTCGGGCCCGCGCTGCCCGGCGCAGGCGGCGAGAAACTCCTGGCAGGACTGCATCGCCCGCACCCAGGCCGGCTCGGTGAGCGCGCCGTAGACGTAGAGCTCGGACAGCGTCGGCAGATACTGGTACTCGGTGGCGTAGAAGGCGCGCCCGTCCTCCTGCCCGGCCTCGATCAGCCGGGCGCTGTAGATGCGCAGCGGCGGCGGGATGTCGGCAAGCCACGCCGCCTCGGCCCGCATCTTGGCGGTGTCCTCGCTCGATTTGCGCGCGGTGCGGCCGTCGATGCGCAAGGTGTTGAACACCCGCGCGCTGGTGACCATGCGCCGCGAGCGGAAGAACGTCTGCAGGTGGCCGAAATCATACCACGAGCCGATGGTCACCGTGGTCATCGGGTGCTCGCCGGCATAGCTGCTCACGCCGGCGACGAAGTCGCCGCGTAGGCGGGTCAGGCAGCGCACCAGGGCAAGGCTGTGGGCGAAGGCGAAGTAGCCGACCGCCACCGGCCGGCCGCTCTGCCGCCCCGAGGTGACCGTCTCGATGCCGACCAGATGGGCGCCGTCGAGCGTGACCTCGGCCCAGGAATACCCCTCGCCGCCGATGCCGATGCCGATCTCGTCCAGCCCGCCGCCTGGCGCCATCTGCGGCAGGCTGCCGGCGAGGGTGTCGCCGTGCAGGATGCGCACCGGCTGGTCCGGCGCGCCGATCAGGTTGAGCGCGAAGATCACGCTCTCGCCGAGCCGCAGCTCCTCGGGCAGCCCGAGCACGGTGACGCCGAGTGCCGCCAGCCGCTCGGCGTCGATCATCGGCAGCTCGAAACTGTCCGGCACGGTGAGAAAGACCGCGCGGCCGGCGCCGATCGTCTCGAGCTGGTACTCGTAGAGCCGCCTGGTGCCGACCGGCAGGAAGGCTGGCGGCAGGCGGCCGAACTCGGCGGCCAGCTCCTGGCCGACATAGGCGCCCGACGTGATCAGCCAGATGCCTTTATCTGGGTCCGGCTCCGCCTGGGCGTTCAAGACCGGCTCCGCCTGGGTAGTGCTCATCGTCAGGTGGCCGAGCTCGGCCCGATCAGGGCCTTTATCTGCTCGAGGGACAACGCGAGGAACTCGTCGGGGCGCACCGCGCGGTCGTCGACATAGAAGCCCTCGGTGCCGCACCAGGGCTTGCCGACGTGGATCTCGTCATACGGCACGTCGTGGCGCTTCAGCCAGTCGATGATCACCGGCAGGGTATGCGCCGTGATCTTGCCGACGGAGTTGTCGAAGCTGCGCATGTTGCGCGCCGTCATCACGATGATCTCGAACCCCTCCGCCTTGTAGTGGCGCAGCTTGTCGACGAGCGCCTGATCGGGCTCCTTGTCCGCGTAGCCGCGTGACGGATCCTCGCGCGTAATGGTGCCGTCGAGGTCCACAACCAGCCGCTTCATCGCCTCGCTCCTTCTGCGGCACGCCGTCAGCGCGGCCGCCAGAGGCCCGCACGGAGCACGCCCCCGGACCGGCGCGGACGGCGGCGACCAGAGAGAGCCGCGCCGCCGGTCATCTCTCATCCGTGCCCGGCGGACAACCCCTCGCGCGTCCCCTGGCGCTCCTGGGGGCGACGCGGCGCTGTTGCGGTGCAGCACGGACTGTCTAAATCATGATCCGGCGGGTCTGTCATCGGCGCCAGAGGCGTGTTGCGAGCCTTGACGAGCATTTTCATCCGCCAGGTGACCCGGTTCGGTCGGACGATGCCACTGGCGGCGGGACGGGCCGGCAGTGTATCGCCCGCAGGCGCGTGGGTTCAGGCACCAGGGGTTCTGATTGGCCAAGAAAGTTTCGATCGTCTTATGCGGACAGATCAGGCGCCCCGACTACCTGCGCCAGGCGGTCGCCCATTTCGCCAGGCTGCGTCACGTCGGCGTCGTCGGCGAGGTCGTCGTCTCGACCTGGGCCGGCGAGCTCGACAACTATCCCGGCCTGCGCGGCAGGCTCGACGAGAGCGACGTCGTGGTCGTCGAGGTGGCGCCGCTCAAGGACAAGGCGGTCTCGGTCGGCAATGTCGAGCGGCAGATCGTGCTGCTGCACTGGGGCATGGCAGCACTTGCCGACAGCGCCGACTACGTGTTCAAGACCAGGCCGGACCAGCCGATCAACCTGTTCCCCCGCCTCGGCGAGCTGTTCGCCTCGATGATCGCCAAGGTCGGCTCACGTGACGACGCCGATGGCGCGCTCTGGGTCGCCCGCTTTCACTCGCTGATGCCGTTCTTCATCGACGATCGCTACTTCTTCGGCCATCGGCGCACGGTTGAACGGATGACAGTGTTCAGCAACGAACTGGTGCTGACGGCGCACCCGCGCAACCTGATCGCCGAGGTCGTCTGGTATTCGTCCTATTTCGTGCGCCGGCACCCGTTCCTGCGCCTGATGATGCAGGCCGACTGGTCGCCGCCCTGGCCGAACGGCAATTTCTACCCGGTGCTCGACAAGGTGCGCGACCAGGCGTTCTTCCGCCACAGCATGGCATTATACTATTACTTTCTCGACACCTATTTCCGGGTCGGCTTCGACGGCATCGGCATGCAGGATTTCGCCGGCCTCGAGCCGCAGCCGCTGATCGTCGAGATACCTGACGACGGGACCTACCACCTGCGCTGCCGGCGCCAGGTGTTCGACCATTTCGATCTCTGGGACGACTACCGCATGATCGCCGCCGCCGAGCCGGCCCTGTCCCTGCACGAGGCGGAGCGGGCGTTCGACGCCTATGACGCGGCGCTGCTCAGCGAGGGCAAGTTCATCTATCGGCCACGCGTGTTCCGGCCGGGCAGTGTGTCGCGCGACCTGTCCGAGGCCGCGCCGGCCGGCCGCGTCGGCCAGTTTGCCGACGGCACGCCGATCAGCTTTGACAAGGTGTCGCTGTTTGCGCGCGCCCATGCCAGCGTGACGCTGCGTGCGATGGCCGACGTGCGGGTGATCATCAGGAATGCCAGCCTGACGCCGCTGCCGAGCAACGCGGCCTATCCGCTGAAGCTCGGCTACAAGTGGTTTCGCGACGGCGAGCCGATCTGGGACGAGTTTCCGCGCATCGTCGTCGGCCAGGGCGTGATCGACGTGTACGAGGTCGCCTTCAGCATAATGGCGCCGCCGCGGCCCGGGCAGTACGAGCTCGAGGTCGACCTGATCTATGACGGTCTGTTCTGGTTCGACCGCCCGAGCCGCGTCGCCATGCTGGTCGTTTGATCCAGCACGCCATCGGGGCTTACGGTAACGCGGGAGGCACCACCCGCGAACGCCGCCCCGCCGCCGCTCAAAAATTCCTCTCGTAGACCTTCACGACGTCGCCGGGCTTGACGTAGCTCTGCGGCAGCAGCCGGCCCTGGATGGCCTGCTTGTCTTCCTGGCGGATGACGTAGGTGTAGTCCTGGAACGCCCGGTAGGTGAAACCGCCGGCCGACGCCACCGCGGTCAGCATCGTCATGTCAGGCTGGTAGGGATACTGACCAGGCTTTGCGACCTCGCCGAGCACGAAGATCGGCCGATACGCCGTCACCTCGACAGAGACGCTCGGGTTGCGCAGCAGCTTCTTCTCCTCCAGGCCCTGGGCAATCCGCTCGCTCAACTGGCGCGTGCTCAGCCCGGCGGCGTGTACCGGCCCGAGCAGCGGCACGGCGATGTTGCCGCTGTCGTCGATGCGGAAATCCTCGCTCAGCTGATCCTCGCCATAGGTGATGACCCGAAGCTGGTCATCGACGCCAAGCCGGTAGACGCTGGCCCGGCTCGCCGACACGATCGGCAGATCGCTTCCAGGCGCGCAGGCGGACAGCAGGCTGAGCGCCAGCAGGCACGACACCGATGTGACGCCGAGCGCCTTGCCTTGCCGAGTTCCGCCTCTGCGGGTCGAGGTGATGCGCGCCATCGAAGTCATATCCGGGCCGTCCTTGTTCACAGTTGAAACGTTATTGAGAGAAGCGCGATATTTTGCGTGTAGGTGCCAGTGCCCGCTCCCGCATGCCGGTCGTTGTAGTCATAGGTGCCGGAGACGCGCATCGTTCTGTTCAGAAACCACGTCGCGCCGACGCCGGCATTATAGATCGTCTGCGACCCCGCAGTCTGCAGAAGTTGCGGCAGCTGGCCCGCCCCCGAAGCCAACTCGGCGCGTTGCACTTGCCCGTGCGCGTTCAGCAAGATGTCCCGTCTGTACTCGTGATCAACGCTCACTCGGCCGGTCGTGTAAGTAAATCCGGCAATGCTGTCATCGGCGGAGTCTTCAATGTCGCGCAGCGCGCCGGCGGTGACCGTGGTCAGCCGCGTCGGCGTCCAGGTGACGGCGGCCTCGACGATCGGTTCCGAAAGATTGCTATAGGTGCCGCTGACATACTCGCGCACCTGGTAGCCGGCCAGCGCACGATAGCGAAACACGCCCGCGGCGCTGTAGTCTATGCCGACCAGGACCGCGGCGCCGTTTGAATCCCGACTGGGTATGCCGGCGATCGAGCCCACGTAGCTGATATGCGTCCCCCGCACGACCAGGACGAGATTGCGCAGCGGCGCCAGCTCGTAACGCGTCGTCACCGACCCGTCGAACACGTTGCGGTTCCTGAAACTCTGCCCGAAAACGGCGTTCAGGGCGTTGCCGGCAAAGCTCGGGCCGCTGCTGAACCTGTACGTGGTGATGTCAAGGCTGGGCACGATGTCAAACCGGCCGTGTTCGGCGGAGTCATAGCTCAACCGCCCGTCATCGATCCTGAACGGCACCGGAGACGCCGACAGGGCGGCCTCGATATCGCCCGCGTTCTGGTTGAGGTTGAGGTGCGTGTAGGCCGCCGAGAGCTTGTCGACGCCGACATCGTACGAACCAAAGACCGACGCCGTCCAGTTCGTCTGATCCTGCTGACTGCGTGTCAGATTGCGTGTGTCATCGACGCTCAGCAGCCCGCCGAGGCTGTCCCTCGACCAGTTCGAGGCGGCGCCGACCGCGGCCTGCGTCTCGACGACGGGGCTGCCGTGGCCACCCTTGAGCCCGTCGACGTTTGAATTGTAGCCCAACGATTCCGTAAGCGTCGGGTTGATCTGAAAGCTGCCCACCCGAACGCCGCGCGCGGTATAGTCAGTGCGCGGCCGGGACAAGACGCTCTCGCTCTCGACGCCGCCGATGCTGGTCACGCCCGCAGGAAACAACTGGTCGATCACCTGCGCCGAAGCTTTCTGTGCCCGCGATACTACGACAACTGCAGTCAGAACGAACGAAACTCGCACCAGGGTAGCGGGCACGGACATCATGGAGAGAAAGTGAGCTCCAGGCGATTACCGGCCCGCTATAGCCCAAGGCAGCCGAGATCTGGTTAATAAAACGTGGTTTGCGTCACTTTGTTGGCCATTGTGTCATTTGGCGCAGCTGGCGGTAAAGCTCAGGCGGCGGCAGGCTGAGACCCGCGCGCCGCCCGCGTCATCCGAGCAGCGCCGCCGTTCAAGCGACAACCGCGCCGTTGGCGACGAACCGCCAATGCGCGCCGTCGCAATAGGCAAGCGGGCCGACATTGCTGGTCGTGTAGCCGTTCACCCAGATCATCGTGCCGCCGAACGTGCCGACGGCGGGCAGCGCCGTCACCGCGAATTGCGGCAGGTAGACCGGCCCGCCAAGCCCGATGCTGCCGCTATTGGCGGGATAGAGCGAGATGTTGCCGGCCTCGGTGCCGGTGCATTCCTGGATGAGCTGCATGCCGCCCAGCTGCGAGCGCACGAGCAGGCCGCTATCCGCAGTCGCCACGCCGCGGTCGACGCGCAGGACGTATTTGTTGCTGGCGAACAGCGCCAGCCCGTTGGTGTCGGCCTCGATCACCTGGCCGCTGGTCAGGTTCACGTTGAAGCCGGTCGGGTTCGCGGTGACGACCTGCGTGCCGTCGACGTTGATCTCGTAGTCGCCGGTATAGTTGTCCGGCGCCGTACCCGTCGCCCAGCCCTTGCCGTTGCCTGGGGCGCCGGTCGGGCTGGCGCCGATCGTGAACAGCGGCCCGCCATGCCCGTTGAACAGCCGATACGAGCCGACGCTGACGACGTTGTTGTAGCCGGACCCGCCGGTATCGCCGATATAGACCGCGCCGGCCACCGGCGGCGCGTTCGTCGCCACCGGGTTGCCGCCATAGGCGAAGTTGAAGGCGTAGGCGAACAGGGCGCCGATCTGCAGCGTCGCCGTGCTGCCGCCCCAATAGATGCCGTTCTCCCAGGTGTAATGGGTCACGACGTTGGCGATCTGCATGTGCACGACGTCGCTGCTGGAGGAATAGATGCACCAGCCCTTCGACTTCGCGACCGTGGCGCCGCCGTCGTTCAGCGGCGTGCTGCCGTTGCGCACGTCGATGTTGTTGCAATACAGGTTGCCGCCCTGCACCAGGATGATGGTGCCGCCATTGCTCAGCCCGTCAAGCCAGATGCCGTAGGCGACCTGATCGCCCGACAGGTTGTTGAACTGGAACTGCGCCGGCCCGCCAGGCCCGGTGGCGCCAGCCTGCAGCGCCGTGCCGCTCGCGATGGCGGCCGTCGTGGCCGCAGACAGCGTGATCGTGCCGTTGTCCGGAATGCCGCTGATCGTGGTGCCGGCGGCGATGCCGGCGCCGACGATCTGCTCGCCCACGTAGAGCCCGCCCGACGGCAGCTTGATCGTCGTCGCGCCCGCGGCGGCGGCGGCTGTGGTGCTCTGCACCGAGGCGGCGACGAAGGCGGTCGAGCCCATGACGCAGTGCACGACGGCGCGGGCGGCGAACGCGAAGATCGTGCCGTCGATATAGAGCCCGTCGACGCGGCCGAGCAGCAGCGCGTCGAGATGCTGCTGCTGGTAGGTGACGCGGTTGATGTCGTTGTCCTGATAGGTCCAGAACCGCACATGGCCGATGCGCGGGCTGTCCTCGCAGGCATCGATGGAGACGCCGATCGTGTAGCACTGGCCGGTGATCTCATCGAGCTTGAAGTGCCCGCAATACAACAGGCCGATGCCCTTGTTGACGCTGCAGAGAAAGATGTTCCGTACCGTGAAGCCGCCGTACAGATTAGTAAAATAGATTGCAAAATCGTAATTGGTCGGCGTCCAGGCGGTGCCGGCGGTCGCCGACGGCGAAGGGTGGCACTGGAAGATCGCGAAGTTCTGCAGGATCGAGCCGACGCCGTTCGAGCGCGTGATGCTGAACAGGTGGAAGCCCGGCGCCGCATTGTTCTGCACGACCCAGGTGCCGGAGTTCGGGCCCGAACCCTCGTAATAGCCCTTGCCCTGAAAGATGACGGTGCCCTGGTTCAGCGTCACCGGGGTGTTCACCCAGTAGTGCCCGACCGACATCTGGACGATGCCGCCGCCGGCGCCGAGCGCGTTCACCGCGGCCTGGAAGGCGGGGCCGTTATCGGTGCCCGAAATGACCGTCGACCCGTCGCCAGTCAGCACGCAATCGGCGACGGCGCCGTAATCCTCGACATAGACGATGCGCGCCGCAAGGTTCGCGAGGCTCACCGGATTTGGCGCCCCGGTCGGCGTCACCGGGCTCGTGCCGCTCACCGTGCTGGTGCCGGTGGCCGAGAGCACGCCGAGCGGCGAGATGCTGACCGTCGCGCCATCGCCGCGCACGCCGCCAAGCGTGCTGCTCGAGGCGGCCGGCAGCGTGTAGGGCGCGACGCTCAGCGTGCCATTGGCATAGCTCGCGCCGCTGAGCGAGACCGGCGCCAGCGCCCCGCCAGCCGTGCTCGCCAGCAACCCGGCGCTCGTCGGCACGCTGAGCGCCATCGCGCCGGGCGGGCCGAGCGTGCCGACGAGCGC
>CAXTSD010000029.1:0-13204 GCA_964246775.1 uncultured Acetobacteraceae bacterium
GCGTCGCCAATGGCAGCACGAGCAGCGGCAGCAGCACGCCGCCGCGCCGGGCGCCAAGCACGACCGCGGCGGCGAACGAGCCGGTGAGCGACAGCGCCAGGGTGCCGAGCAGCAATCCGATCAGCAGCACCGGCAGCACGCCGGCAGGCGCGTTCAGCATGATCGCGAGCGGCGACGCGGCGAGCAACAGCGGCAGCCCGGCAACCACCCAAAGACCCGCCGCCTTGGCGAGCACGAGCAGGCCGGGCGGCAGGCCGCACAGCATCAGCTGGTCAAGCGAGCCGTCCTCGTAATCGGCGCCGAACAGGCGATCGAGCGGCAACAGCACCGAAAGCAGCGCCGCAACCCAGACGATGCCCGGCGCGAGCCTGCCCAGGGTCTGCGGCGCCGGGCCGATCGCGAGCGGAAACAGCAAACCTGCCAGCAGGAAGAACAGCACCACCGCGACGGTGTCTCCTGCGTGTCGGACCGACAGGCGCAGCTCGCGCCAGAGCACCGCGCCGAACCGCCTCATCCGAGACTGAGCCGAGCGGCGCCGGGCACGGCGAGCGGCACGTGCGTCGCCGCGACGATGACGCCGCCCTCGGCGCGATGCGTCGCGATCAGGCGGCCGAGGCGCTCGAGCGAGGCGGCATCGAGGCCGAGACTTGGCTCGTCCAGCAGCCAGAGCGGCGCGCCGGAGAGGTGCAGCCGCGCCAGAGCGAGCCGCCGACGCTGGCCGGCGGAGAGCAGCCTGCCAGGCAACCCCGCCAGTGCGGCGAGGCCGAGCGCCTCGAGCGAGGCGAGCGCCGGCCGGCCTGCGACCGCCGCCTCGAAGGCCAGGTTCTCGGCGACCGTGAGACCTGGCTTGATCGCGTCCTGATGGCCGAGATAGCCGACGCTCGCACCATGCAGCGCCGGCTCGCGGGCGACGTCCTGGCCGTCCCAGAGCAGGCGACCGGCATCGAGCCGCTTCAACCCGGCCAGCACGCGCAGCAAGGTGGACTTGCCCGCCCCGTTCGGACCACGCAGCAGCAGCGCGCCGCCCGACGGGATCTCGAAGCTGACGCCATCGAGGACAAGACGCTCCGAGCGGAAGACCACCAGCCCTTCGGCGCTAAGACGCATGCTTCCTCACACAGAGACAGACAGAGACCGTTGCCGTGCAATGCCGGGTTGCGGCACACCCCCGTCCTGTGGACGAAACAAGGCCCAATATGGTCTAAAGCGCGAGACAGCGACACGCACCGAGCCTGGTCGGAGCAAGATCACGCTTGCGGCGATACGGCAGCCGGCACAGCCAAGGGATCACTATGAAGACCATCGGGCAGGACAGCCTCAAGACCCGCCGGACGTTGAACGTCGACGGCGTCGACTACGACTATTTCTCCATCCCCGAGGCGGCCAAGACCCTTGGCGACGTGTCGCGCCTGCCGGTCAGCCTCAAGGTCCTGCTGGAGAACGTGCTGCGCTTCGAGGACGGCAAGAGCTATCGCCAAGCCGATGCGCAGGCGATCGTCGATTGGCTGAAGGAGGCGTGCTCCAGCCGCGAAGTGCCATTCAAGCCCGCCCGCATCCTGATGCAGGATTTTACCGGCGTTCCGGGCGTGGTCGATCTCGCCGCCATGCGCGACGGCATCACCAAGCTGAACGGCGACCCTCAGAAGGTCAATCCGCTCATTCCGGTCGACCTCGTGATCGATCATTCGGTGATGGTCGACGTGTCGGGCTCGGCGAACGCGATGCAGCGCAACGTCGCGATCGAGTTCGAGCGCAACGGCGAGCGCTACGCCTTCCTGCGCTGGGGTCAGGAGGCGTTCGAGAACTTCCGCGTCGTGCCGCCTGGCGCCGGCATCTGCCATCAGGTCAACCTCGAATATCTCGCCCAGGCGGTGTGGACGGCGTCGATCGACGGCCGGACTTACGCCTATCCGGACACGCTCTACGGCACCGACAGCCACACCACCATGGTGAACGGCATGGGCGTGCTGGGTTGGGGCGTCGGCGGCATCGAGGCCGAGGCGGCCATGCTTGGCCAGCCGATCGCGATGCTGATCCCCGACGTGATCGGCTTTCGCCTCACCGGCCGGATGCCTGAGGGCACGACCGCCACCGATCTCGTGCTGACCGTCACGCAAATGCTTCGCAAGAAGGGCGTCGTCGGCAAGTTCGTCGAGTTCTTCGGCCCCGCACTCGACCACCTGTCCGTCGCCGACCGCGCGACCATCGGCAACATGGCGCCCGAGTATGGCGCCACCTGCGGCTTCTTCCCCGTCGATGACGTGACGCTCGACTACCTGCGCCAGACCGGCCGTGACGAGGCGCGCATCGCCCTGGTTTCCGCCTATCTCAAGGCGCAGGGCATGTTTCGCGACGCCGGCACGCCGGATCCGGTGTTTACCGACACGCTCGAGCTTGATCTTGGCGACGTCGTGCCGTGCCTTGCCGGCCCGAAGCGGCCGCAGGATCGCGTCGCGCTCAAGGAGGCGGCGAGCGCCTTCAACACCGAGCTGACAAGAAGCCTCGGCGTGCCGGCGAACGATGTCGGCCGCAAGGCGGCGGTCGCCGGGAAGAACTACGAGATCGGCCATGGCGATGTGGTGATCGCGGCGATCACCTCCTGCACCAACACCTCGAACCCCTACGTGCTGGTCGCCGCCGGGCTCGTCGCCCGCAAGGCGCGCGAGAAGGGGCTGACGCCGAAGCCCTGGGTCAAGACGTCGCTGGCGCCCGGCTCGCAGGTGGTGACCGAATATCTCGAGAAGTCCGGGCTGAGCGGCGATCTTGACGCGCTCGGCTTCCAGACCGTCGGCTATGGCTGCACGACCTGCATCGGCAATTCCGGACCGCTCGACGACGCCATCGCCGAGGCGATAGAGGACCACAAGCTGGTCGCCGTCTCGGTGCTGTCCGGCAACCGCAACTTCGAAGGCCGCGTGCACGCCAACGTGCGCGCCAACTATCTCGCCAGCCCGCCTCTCGTCGTCGCCTACGCGCTGCTTGGCAACATCCGTGATGACATCACTACCGTCCCGCTCGGCACCGGTCGCGACGGGCAGCCGGTCTATCTGCGCGACGTCTGGCCGTCGAACAAGGAGGTCGCCGACACCGTCCAGGCCGCGGTCTCGCGCGAACAGTTCATCAACCGCTACAGCAAGGTGACGCAGGGCACGCGTGAGTGGCAGGCGCTCGAAGTCGAGACCGGCAGCGAAACCTATCGCTGGGACGACGGCTCGACCTATGTGAAGAACCCGCCCTACTTCGATGGCATGACCATGCAGCCGTCCGAGAAGGGCGACATCCTGGGCGCGCGCGTGCTCGCCATGCTCGGCGACAACATCACCACCGACCACATCAGCCCGGCCGGCAGCATCAAGAAGAGCTCGCCGGCGGGTCTGTATCTCGGCGAGCATCAGGTGCTGCAGAAGGACTTCAACAGCTACGGCTCGCGCCGCGGCAACCACGACGTCATGATGCGCGGCACCTTCGCCAATATCCGCATACGCAACGAGATGGTCGCCGGCGAGGGCGGCAACACGCGCCACTACCCGTCTGGCGACGAGGTCTCGATCTACGACGCGGCGATGCGCTACCAGGCCGAAGGTGTACCGCTGGTGGTATTCGGCGGCAAGGAATACGGCATGGGCTCATCGCGCGACTGGGCGGCGAAGGGCACCATGCTGCTCGGTATCAAGGCGGTCATCGCCCAGAGCTTCGAGCGCATCCATCGCTCGAACCTGGTCGGCATGGGCGTGTTGCCGCTGCTGTTCAAGGAAGGCGTGTCACGCCAGACGCTGGAGCTGAAGGGCGACGAGCTCATCGACATCGTCGGCCTCGACGAGTTGCGGCCGCGCATGGAGCTCGGGCTCAGGATTACGCGCCCGAGCGGTGCGACCGACCAGATCGACGTGATCTGCCGCGTCGATACGCTCGACGAGGTCGACTACTACCGGCACGGCGGCATACTGCATTACGTGCTGCGCGGCATGGCCGCCGCGTAGGGCGTTGCTGCCCGGAGTGAAACTGCTTCGGGCAGCGTCACTCGTCAGGCCGGCGGCGTGACGGCGCGGAGCCGACGGTCGGCAGCCTCGCGTATGGCGCGCGCCATCGCGGCGATGCCGTTGCCGCGATTGGTGGAGAGCGCCTCGATCAGTCCGAGGTCGCGAAGGAATTTCGGATCGGTGGCGACGATCTCCTCGGCGCTGCGGCCGGAGTAGACGCGCAGCAGCAAGGCGACCAGCCCGGAAACGATCGCAGCGTCCGATGCGCCGGCAAGCAGCAGCCGGCCATCACGCTCCGCCGTCTCCATCCACACCTTGCTCTGACACCCGGGCACGCGGTGCGGGTCATCCATCCACGCCTTGGGAAACGGCGGCAGCTTGCGGCCCATCTCGATGATGAACTGGTAGCGCTCCATCCAGTCGTCGAACACCGCCAACTCGTCGCCTATCGCCTCTATCGCCGCGGCGGCGCTAGCCTCCTCGGGCTTGAGAAAGGCATCGTCTTCGGTGCTCATCCTGCAATCCTCATGGCGGCGTGCGCGCTTCGGCCAACCGCAGGACCGGAGAGCCGCTCCAGCAGCGGAACAGGCGTGTCTATGAGGACGAGCGTTCGTCGATCAGTGCCCGGCGGCGAAGGTCGCGTTGCAACTGACGTGAGGCGAGTTCTACCCGATCCTGCAGTATCTGCTCGCTGATCTCGTCCCGGCTCGCCTCGGCGACAGGCTTGTCCTCGCGCGAGCAGACCATCAGCACCGCAATGCCGTCGCTTGCGACCAGCGGGCGGCTCGCCCGATTGATCGGCAGCGGGTCGAGGATGGCGCGCATCTGCGGGTTGATCGTCGCCAGGGCGATCTGTCCCGGGTCGCTCGGCCGCTTGGTGCCCGCCTCGGTATTGGCCGCCTCGATCGCGTCGCAACTCCTGGCGCCTTTCGACAGGCCCTGCGCCTTCATCAAGGTCTGCTTCTGCTGATCGGTCGGCGCGTGCGGGTCGAGCTTGCTGCTGAACGGCAGGAAAGCCTCGCGTATCGAGATGATCGCGGTCTTTTCGAGGCCGATCTGCCGCTTGCCGCGCATTGCCACGATCGCGTAGCCGCCCGCCACGTGCACCGGCGTGCTGATCGCGCCTTCGGGCATCTGCGCCGCCAGGCTCGCGACCTCGGGGTCGAGATGATCGACACGTACCCAGCCGAGGTCGCCGCCTTCGAGCGCGGTCTGACTCTGGCTGAACTGGGCCGCGACGACCGGGAAGGGTGCGCCGGCGTGCAATTGCTGGATGATCGTGTCGGCGAAGCGCTTTGCGTCCTGGGTATGCGCCGGGTCTTCGATCGGCACGAAGATCTCGCCCAGGTGATACTGCGTCTGGCCGGTCTGCTCCTTCAATTGCTGCTGCTGTGTCGCGACCTCGGATTCGCTGACGCGCGCCCGCCCGGCCAGGGTCTGACGCAGCACCCGTGTCCAGCCAAGCTGGACGCGGAGTTGATCAAACAAGGTGCGCGGCGCGACACCCTCGCTCTTGAGCTTGTCGATCAACAGACCTTCGCCCATGCCGTTGCGCTTCTCGATCTCGACGATCGCGCGCCCGATCTCGGCGTCCGAGACGACGATCTTGCGCCTCTGGATCTCCTGCATGCGCAGGCGTTCGTCGATCAGTTCGCGGGTGATCTGCGGGCGCAACCGGGCCAGCACCTCGGCGAGCGGCGGCAGCCCGGTGGAGACGGCGAACAGCCTCGCGCGGTTCTCCACGTCCTCGCGCGTGATCACGTCGCCGTTCACGGTGGCGACGATGTTGTCGCCGCTCAGGTTCGGCTGCGGTGCAAGCTGGGCCTGCGGCAGCGCGGTGGCGGCGCTGGCCAGGGCGGGCAGGCCCGCTGCGCCAAGCAGGAGAGCGATCTGCAGGAATGGACGGGTCACGTTGGTCTCTCTCGTCAGCCGTTAAAGCCGAATTGCCCGACCGTCTTGAAGGTCAGGCTGAACAGCACGGTCGTATCGCCTCCGTCGTTCAGGATTGAGGTATAGCGGCGGACAAAGTTCAGGTCGAAGATAAAGCACTCGTTCTCATAGCGGCCATCGGCGCCGATGGCGATCAGCTTGCCCGTCGTAAGGTCCCGCTGCCCGGTTCCCGACACGCTGAACGGGCCGCGGGTGCTGCTTACGCCGACCGTCGCCTCGTCACGCGGCACAAAGAAGCTTGCTGGCGGCCCGGCTTTGGTGAACGGGTCGAACGCATACAAATCGTAGGGATTGGTGGAGCTGTAGATGTAGCCTGCCGAAACCCGAAGCAACGGCACTCCGGCACTGGCGATGCCGTCGGCAAAATGCACGTTGAGGTTGTTCTTGTCGAACCGCCCTCGGGCGGTAAGATCAAGCCAGCTCGCCGGGATCACGGTGCCTCGCGCGACGATGTCGGAGACGTGGTTGTTGAGCCCCGAACTCGGGAAGAAGTTCGCGTCGCGATGTTCCTGATACGACTGGCCGACCAGACCGTCGACCTGCTGGCCGGATTTCAGCGTCCAGTTCGCATGCAGCGCCACGTTGGCGCGGGGGCCGCCGTCGAAGCGGTCGTAGCCCTGGAAGCGGTTCAGGCTGAACAGCGTCGAGTCGGTGAACTCATAGTCGAGGCTGTCCTCGTTCGGGATGCGGTCGTTGACGCTGTTGCCTGAGTTGGGCGCGACGATCACCTGCGCGATCGGCTCGATGATCTGGCTGCCGTATTGGCCGGCGCTGCGCACGAACGGCCAGTTCAGCTTCACCGCCGCCTGAGGCTGCGCGTGTACGCTGGAAACCGAGTTGCCGACGTCGAAGTTCGGTTGCTGGTCGAGGTCGGTCGCGTGATAGGCTGCCGCGTCGACATGCAGGGTCACGCCCCAGCGATCGCCGAGGCTGCCGATGAACGGGCGATCCCAATTGAGCGTCGCCGCGGCACGCTGATCATTGGTGCCGATGTCGCGAAGAATGTTGAAATCGTCGGTCTGGAAGCTGAGCCTGCCGCCGAGCGCGTCCGGCTGTCCGACAAAGTCATACACGTAATGCGGCAGCACATACGGCAGCAGGTTTTGCGCGACCGAGGTATTGAGCGACTGGTAGGCGCGTACGTCGACGCGGGAATAGGCGCCGACACCGAAGCCCTCGGCATAGACCTGGCTCGCCAGGACGTTGGCGGCATCAAAGCCGGGTATGCGGAAATCCCGCATGTAGACGATCGAGCTCGCCTCGTTGACGTCGAAGCCGTAGCGCCATGTCTGGTCGTAATCGAACAACCCGTGCGCGAACACGAAGCCTTGCGGCTTGGCCTGGTCATAGGCGACGGCGCCGTTCGCGTTGAACACGCCGTTGTTGAGACGCAGCCGATAGTTCGCCTCGAGCTGCGGCCCGGCCTTGGTGCCGATCGTCGGCGCCAGCACGACGTCCGACTGGTCGTTCAGCACCAGATAGTAGGGGACGGTGGCGAAGCTGCCGAGATGCTTGTCGGTCGCGCCGAAGCCAGGCACGAGGAAGCCGCTCTGCCGCTTCACCGAGGGGTCGGCGTGCGAGAAATACGGCAGATAGAGGACCGGCTCGCCGAGGAAGTCGAGATAGGCGTCCTGATACTCGATTCGATGGTTCTGCAGGTCCTGCGTCGCGCTATAGGCGCGCAAGTCCCACAATGGCGGCTTTTCGGGGTCGAGCGCGCAGATGTTGCAGGTCGAGTAGACCGCGTGGCTGAGCTCGTTGACCTTGCCCTCGGTGCGGCGGGCGCCGTTCGCGGCAAGCCGCCCGTTTTGCGCCAGCAGCGAGCGCATGCCGCTCAGCACGCCGTCCTTCATGCCCTGCGTCAGCTCGGCGTAGTCGGCAAATAGAACCTGCCCGTCCGGCTCGGCGAGCACCACGTGCCCGGTGGCGGCGACCACATTGGTGTTGCGGTCGAAGGTCATGCTGTCGGCGCGGACGATGTGGTCGTTCTGATAGGCCTCGACATGGCCGGACGCGGTGACGATGCCATTCTGCTTGTCATACGACACGCTGTCGGCGGTGAAGGTCACCGGGGCGCTGCGCGAGATCGGCTGCCCCTTGCCGGCCACGCCGCCGAGCCCGGCGAACTGCGCCTGCGCCTGATGCGTGATCAGCAGGCTGCCGCCGGCCAGCAAGACCAGGCGAACGCTGAGGCGAGGCATCAGCCGTCCTCGAGGTGCAGCAGCAAGGCGACGGCGAGCATCAGCCCTGCCGCCGCGGGGGCCCAGGCGGCGAGCGCCGGCGGCAGGGCGCCGGACTGGCCGAACTCTTCCGCCACCTTCGAGACGGTGAACAGCGCAAAGCCTGCCGCAATCCCGCTCCCCACCATGCGCGCCACTCCACCGCGTCGCGTCGGTCGCATGGAAAACCCGGCAGAGACAAGCCCCATGGTGCCGGCAAGCAACGGCAGGGCAAGAAGCGCCTGGAAGTGCAGCCGATGGCGCACGGAGGAGAAGCCGGACCTGTCGAGCAGGGCGATGAAGTCCGGCAGCGCCCAGAGCGACAGCGTGTCCGGCGAGGCGAAGCTCTCCTGCACGCGCCGCACGGTAAGGTCGGTCGGCAGGGTGAGGTGGTCGACGCTCTCCGGCAGGTGGTCCGGCGTCACCGTGCGCGCGCCGTCGAACCGCCAGCGGCCGCGCCCGAGTATGGCACGGCTCGCCTCGATCCTGGTCAGCAGGTGATCGTCCGCGTCGAGCCGGAACACGCTGACATCGTCGGCGGTCAGCCGGTTGTCCTTGAGGGTGACGCCACGCGCATGCAGGATCGCGACACCTTGCGGATCGAACTCGCGGTCGGATTGCCGCAGCCAGAGCTGACCGCCGGCGAGCGCCAGCGGACCGCCGGTCGAGCGGATGTATCGGTTGTCCATCTGCTCGGCACGCGCCAGCATGATGGAGGACAGTGGCGAGACGGCCGCGGACGCGAAGGCGCCAAGAGCGAGCGCGCAGATCAGCGGCGCGGCGAGGAACTGCCAGGCCGAGACGCCCGCGGCCCTGGCGACGACCAGCTCGGACGAGCGGGTCAACCGCCAAAACGCGATGGTGCCGCCGAGCAGCACCGCGAACGGCAGTATCTGCATGGCGACGAACGGCAGACGCAGCCCGGCGATCTCGCTCACCAGGGTGAAGCCGACATCGGGCTTGCTGGCCGAGCGACGCAGCAACTCGATGAAGTCGAACAGTGCGACCAGGCCAGAGAGCGAGGCGAGCATCGCCAGCACCGACGCCATGAACTGCCGCGATATGTAGACCGACAACGTGGCTGCGAGCGACACGCCGCTCAGGCTCCGGTCCGGACCAGCGCGCCCATCCGCAGCGACACCGTTCGGGGCGCAAACAGTACCCAGGCGCAAACGATCGCCGGCAGGATGGCATGCACCCAGATCAGCGGTATCAGCTCGGGATGCCGCGCCGCCAGATTGCTGATCGCAAGCCCGAGCGCGAGGAGACCGACGACGATCAGCACCGCGAACAGCGGGCGCAGCACGTTGCCGTAGCGCCGGAAGTCACCGGTCAGCACGGCGACCAGCGCCACCATGCTGAAGCTGATGGCGGTCAGCGGCGAGGTGAGCCGTCGATGCGCCTCGACCTCGAACTTGCCGATGTCGCGCGCATTCACCTCGGCGGGATCCGGCGAGAGCAGCTCGGCGAGCGACATTTCGGTGGCGTCACGGTAGCGGATTTCGTCGCTCTTGCTCCCTGAGGACAGGTCTACCACGTTCTCGCCGAAGGTCAGCACCTCGAGCCGCCCGGTCTTGCGGTCGATCTGCTCGCGCGAGCCGCGATAGAGGATGACGCGCGGCGGACCGCCGGTGTCGACGAGGCGTCCCTGCTCGGCCAGGATCGTCGCCCGTGTGTCCTTCTGCCTGTCGTCCTCGACGACGATGCCGCGAAGCAGGCCGTCGCGATCGCGCGAACGAACGTAGACTGTAAGCTGGTCCGAAAGCGGCGTGAACACGCCCTCCTGCAGCAGGAAGGCGGCCATGCGGTTGCGTATCTCGAACTGATATTGCCGGAACGACGAGTAGCTCGCCGGGACGATCCAGATGTTGAGCACGAGGCAGGCGATCGCGGCGAGCGCCGCGGTCGCAATCGCCGGGCGCGACAGGCCGAGCGGCGACAGACCGGCGGCGCGCATCACGGTGAGCTCGCGGTCGCTGGCAAGGCGCTGATAGGCGAACTGAACGACCACGAAGGAGGTGATCGGCAGGATCACGGCGACGAAATTGGGCACCAGCAACCCGGTTAACTGCAGGAACACGCGCAGCGACAATCCGCGATTGACCACCAGCTCGATGAAGTGCAGCGACTGGGTGAGCCAGATCAGCGCCACCAGGGCCAACGTCACCCCGGCCAGCGAGATCAGCAGCTGGCGCAGGACGTATCTGTCAAGGCGGGTCACCCGAAGCGGCATGGCGCAGTCTTATACCAGGGCTCGCTGGTGGCGACCCCTGGTATAAGAGTCTTTCTTTCGCGCGCCGCCGCCCGCCAACCCGGCGCGCATACCAACGCTCGGGCCCAGCCGCAAAAGCGTTCGTGTCAGTAGGGCGACGCCGGCCTCATCTCGCCCAGCACCTTGCCAGGATTGAGTATGCCGAGCGGATCCATCGCGCGCTTGATCGCCCACATGGCGGCGAGTTCCGCCTCGCCGCGCCAGGCCCGCAGCATCGAGACCTTCAGCTCTCCGACCCCGTGCTCGGCCGAGAAGCTGCCCTCGAGCCGTCGCACCACGTCGTTGACCGCCGCGCTCAGCGCGTCGCTCCGCCCGAGCAGCGTTCCGGGCGCCGCACCCTCGGGTTGCACCAGATTGAAGTGAATATTGCCGTCGCCGATGTGGCCGAACGGCATCACACGAATGCCGGGTAGCATCGTTTCGACCGCCGCCGTCGCCTCGGCGATCAGCTCGGGCACGCGCGAGACCGGCACCGAGACGTCGTTCTTGATCGATGCGCCGGCGCGCTTCTGCGCCTCGGCTTGCTCCTCGCGCAGCCGCCAGAGGCCAAGCCGCTGCGCCTCGGTCTCCGCGATCGCGGCGTCCAGCAGCGTGCCGTCCGCGAGCGCCGCCTCAAGCACCCGCTCGAACAGCGCTCGCAGCCCATCGCCCTCGCGTGAGGTGCCGAGATCGACCAGCGCATAGTGCGGAGCGGGCGCGAGCGGCAGCGACAGACCAGGGATGAGCGCCAGGGCGAGCGCCATGCCGGCGCCGGAAATGTACTCGAAGGCCTGCACCGCGCCCGCATCGGCGGCCCGAAAAGCGGAGAACAAGGCCAGCGCCGCCGCCGGCGAGGCAACCGAGCACAACGCCGTCTCGCGCTGGCGCAGCGCCGGCGAGAGCTTCAGCACCGCCGCGGTGATGATGCCGAGCGTGCCCTCCGCGCCGAGAAACAGCTGGCGCAGGCAGTAGCCGGTGTTGTCCTTGCGCAGCCGGCGCAGGCCGTGCCAGATCTGCCCGTCCGCCAGCACCACCTCGAGACCAAGCACCAGGTCGCGCGCATTGCCGTAGCGCACCGTGGTGTTGCCCCCGGCATTGGCCGACAGCACGCCGCCGATCTGCGCCGAACCCTCGGACGAGATCGACAGCGGCAGCAGGCAACCGGCCGCCGCCGCCGCTTGCTGGGCCGCCTGCAGCGTCAGCCCGGCCTCGAGGGTAATCGTCATGTCGAGCGCGTCGACCTCGCGCACCCGGGCCATGCGAGAGAAGGTGAGAACGAGCTGGTCGCCGTCGCCCGACGGGGTGGCGCCGACGACAAGGCTCGTATTGCCGCCCTGCGGCACCAGCGACACCCGGTGCGTGGCGCAGAGCCTGACGATCGCGGCGACCTCCTCGGTTGTCGAGGGACGAAGCACGGCCAGCGCCCGGCCCGCACGGAGATTGCGCCAATCGGTGCAGTACGGGGCGGCGTCCTCGCCCGACAACACGCCCGCCGGCCCGAGCAGATCACGCAGCGCCCCGACGAGATCGTCCGCCATCCGCGCCGCACTCATCGCCGGGCCGCCCGCCGCACGTCGAGGCTCCTGGCGTTCAGCCGGCCGAGCAGCTCCGGCCGGCCGGCGATCGCCTCGGCAACGCCTACTGCGGCGGCGAGCTGGCGGTCGGTCAGGTAGCGTATGGCCGGGCGCCGCACCACGTACGACCAAGGCCGCGACCACGGCGCGCCGACCGCTTCGTCCAGGCAGACGCGCATGAAGCAGTGATCCTGATGGATCGGCCATCGCTCGGCCGCCGCCATTCCGGGCAAGGTCCGACGAGTGAGCTCGAACCAACGATCCTCAAGCGCCGTTCGCTCGACCATGCCGTCGCCCCTCATTCTCACCCTCGCCCTCGAGCCTCGCGCGCAGGCGCATTTCGACCGGCTGAGAACGCAACACTTCCCAGCCGAGCGCAACGTCATCGCGGCGCATCTGACGCTATTCCACGCACTTGCCGGCACTGAGGAGGGGCCGATCGTGGCTGATCTTTCGGCCGTCGCCGAGCGCCGCTTCGACATCGAGATAAGCGGGCTGAGATCGCTCGGCCACGGCGTCGCCTACACGATCTCGTCCGCACGGCTGATCGCTTTGCGACGCCGTCTCGCCGCACGCTGGGCGACGATGCTGACGCCGCAGGACCGCCAAGGCTTTCAGCCGCACATCACCATCCAGAACAAGGTCACCCCGGTGAAGGCGCGTGCCCTGCTGGCGACGCTGCAAACCGGTTTCGCCCCGTTTGCGGTCGAGGCGCAAGGGCTGTCGTTGTGGCGCTATGAGGGTGGTCCGTGGTCGCCGGTCACGACAGTGCCGTTCGACCAAGGGCCGTTTGACCCAGGATAGCGTGGCGCCGAGGCGCGTGCGAGGCGGTCGCGTATGGCAAGGCCCAGCCCGCGCTCTGGTATCGGCATGGCGGCGATGCCGGCGAGGCCGGCGGCAAGCCCGGCCGCGTCAAGCGCGCGCAGGCAGCCGAACAGACGCGACGCCGCCTCGACGAGATCACCCGACGCGCTGAGCTGCTCCATGGCGCCGGCCCCCGGCGGCATCGCCCCAAAGCCGAGCAGCGCCTCATCCGGCCCGACCGTTCGCGCGTCCAGTCGCAACGGCAGCGTCGGCGCGTAGTGCGAGGCCATCAGGCCGGGGGAACGCAAGGTCCGCGTCGCCGGCGCGTCGGCGACCGGCGCTGCCTGCCCGACCGGAACCGACGCAGCGGCGAGCATCTCGGCGGTCACGCCGCCGGGTCGCAACAGCACCGGCCTGGCGCCGGAC
>CAXTSD010000030.1:0-13087 GCA_964246775.1 uncultured Acetobacteraceae bacterium
GGTCAAATCGCTGCAGGCGGAGCTCGGCATTGCGGTGCTGTTCTGCGCCCACGAGCTGAACCCGCTGCTCGGCGCGATCGACCGGGTGCTATATCTCGGCCGCGGGCAAGCAGCACTCGGCAGCGTCGACCAGGTGATCACGAGCCCGGTGCTGTCGCGGCTCTACGGCTCCGAGATCGACGTGATCCGCCTCAAGGGCAGGATCTTCGTCATGGCCGGCGGCTACGATGTCGAGCGCGGCGGTCACGGCCACCACGGCGAGGCGGCGTGCGGCGAGGGCGCGCTGGCGCTGCCGCCGCCACGCGACTAGAGCATGACCGGTTCACATTTGTTCACCGGCCCTGCTCTAGCCGTTGTAGAAGCGGCAGATTTACGTTTCAGGTTGACCCAACCTGAAACGATCAGGCGCTAAGCACAGCAATGCTCGACTACGACTTCATGCGCAACGCATTCGCCGCCGCGACGATCGTTGCGATCGTCTCCGGCTGCGTCGGCTACTTCCTGGTGCTGCGCGGCGAGACCTTCGCCGGGCACGCGCTCGCCCATGTCGGCTTCACCGGCGCCACCGGCGCGGTGCTGATCGGCGCGACGCCGCTCTGGGGGCTGCTCCTGATCACGCTCGCCGCCGGCCTCGGCATGGGGTTCCTGGGCGACAAGCTGGCGCGGCGCGACGTCGCGATCGGCATGGTGCTGGCGCTGTCGCTCGGCTTCGGCTTGCTGTTCCTGCACTTCTTCACCGCGGTCGCGAGCCAGGCGACGGCGCTGCTGTTCGGCAACGTGCTCGCCGTCGATACGCGGACGGTGTGGACGCTGTTCGCACTCGGCGTCGTCGGCCTCGCCTTGCTGGCGGTGATCTCCCGCCCGCTGCTATTCGCCAGCCTGCAGCCGGAGCTCGCCGAGGCGAAGGGCGTCTCGCTCAGGCTGTATTCGGTGCTGTTCATGGCGATCGTCGCCGTGGCGACGGCCGAATGCGCGCAGATCGTCGGCGTGCTGCTGGTGTTCACGCTCATGGTCGGCCCCGCCGCCGCGGCGCAGCGCCTGACCAGCCGGGTGGCCCCTGGAGTGCTGCTCGCCGCCGCCCTCGCACTCGCCGAGGCCTGGCTCGGCATCACCGCCGCCTTCTACACCGATTGGCCGAGCAGCTTCTGGATCACCACGCTCGGCGCCCTGACGTATGTCGCGACCGCGTTGCCGTGGCCGGGTGCGCGCCGGCGGGTCTTCTAATTGGCCGGCGAGCAGGCGGCGCAGATGCCGTCGAGCTCGACCATGGCGCTGCCGGAGCGAAAACCCTGACGCGACGCGGCCTCGGCCAACGCCTCGGAGACGGCGTGGTCGTCGATCTCCGCAACCGTGCCGCATTGCCGGCAGATCAGGAACTGCACCGGGTGGAAGTGCCCGGCGTCGATGCAGGGCACGAAGGCGCTCAGGCGCTCGACCTTGTGGATCAGCCGCTGCTCGAGCAGGAAGTCGAGCGCGCGATAGACGGTGGGGGGTGCGGCGCCCTTGCGCGTCTGCTTGAGGCGGTCGAGCAACTGGTAGGCGGTCGACGGTCCGTCCGCCGCCAGGATCAGGCCGAGCACGTCGCGACGCAGCGCGGTGAGCTGCGCGCCTTGCTTGAGGCAGGCCTGCTTCGCCCTGTCCAGCTGCGCGTCGATGACGTGGTGATGTTGTGCCGTCATCCCTCGACCCTGCGTCAGCGCTTCATATAATGCGCTGCGAGCTGTTTTCAGGCAAGGCAAGGAGCTTTGCCCCTTGACCCCATTGGGGCCTTAAGCCCCAAACCCCGTGTATCAAATAGTGGATTTCAAAGGCTCCGCCTTTGATGGGGTCAAGGGGCATAAGCCCCTTGCCTTGCCTTGCCTCGCCTTGCCTACCCTTCAGAACCGCTGCGCCACGCCGGCCAGGATGGTTCGGCGCAGGCCGTATTGCGGCGCGCCGACGCCGATGCCGGAGCCGTCGCGGATTTCGTATTTGCGGTCGAGCAGGTTGATCACGTCGAGGCGCAGCTGGGTGCCGCGCAGGAAATCCAGATCAAGCGTCTGCACGGCGGCCAGGTTGATCGTGTAGTAGCCGTGCAGCGCCCGGCCGTTCGGCACGTCGGCGTTGGCGCGCAGGCCGCTGCCGACGATCAGGTCGGCCGACAGCCGGGCCGGGTTGGTCTGCTGGAACACCGTGTAGGCGGCGCCGCCGGAGCCGGTCCAGCGCTGGTCATGGTCGAGGTGGATCCAGCGATTGGAGATGTAGGCGAGGTCAGCGGCCGAGAAGTCGAATTGCGAGGAGACGATGTCCTTGCCGATGGCGCGCGACCAGGCGACGTTGCCGTAGAGCGAGAGCGGGCCGCGGTCGTAGCTGCTGGAGAGCTCGTAGCCGTGCACCTCGCCTTTGGCGTAGTTGAAAGCGGACAGGATGATCGGGGCACCGAACTGGCCCTCGTCGATCAGGTTCGTCGCGTCCTTGTAGTAGGCATCGACGCCGATGCGCAGCCCGCGCAGCAGCACCTGGTCGATGCCCAGATCATAGTAGTTGTCGCGCTCCGGCTTGACCGGATCGTTCTGCGTCACTTCGGAGGCGGCGCTGGTGCCGATGAACTGCAACACCGAGTTGGTCGAGACTAGCTCGAAGGGCGGCGGGGTGAAGTAGCGCGAGTAGCCGCCGTGCAGCGTCGTCGTATTGGTCGGCCGCCAGATGACGTTGGCGCGCGGTTCAACCTGCTGATCCGAGGTGAACTCGCTGACACCATCGAAGCGCAGGCCGTAATTGACGGTGACGCGCGGCAGGAGGCGCCACTCGTCCTGCAAATAGAGGCCGTAGACGATGCCGGTCTTGCCCTGGTCGTTAGACAGGGTGAATGGCGTGTTGGCGGTGGCGATGGCGCCGCCGGCGGGCTCGACGAAGGAGGCGAGACCGGCGCCCTGGTCGGTGCTGGCGGCGGGGGTTGCCGCCGGCAGCACGACGGACCTCGTGTTGTTGACGTTGCGCTCGACGAAGACCTGGAAGCCGCCGCGCAGCGTGTGCTGGCTGTTCAGCTTGTAGCTGGCATCGGTCTGCTCGCCTGTCGACCAGACCGAGCGCGCGGCGGTCTGGGAGACACCGTTGAACAGCAGGTCGCCGAGCGGGTCGGGCGTGTAATACAGGCTGCTGTAGCGGCTGAACACCGAGCTTTGCAGGTCGAGCGCGCCGAGCTGCTTCTGCACGCTCAGAATGGCGAAGTCGGTAATCTCGCGCTGATGCTCGTCGAGGTTGGCGCTGTCGAACGGCGTCTGGTTGTTCGGGTCGAGCGAGAACGAGGGCGACTGGCTGGGGTTGTTCGGGATCTGGAAGAAGTCGTTGGAGACGCCGCCGAGCAGGCTCACCCGCGTCGTCGGGTCGACGATGACGGAAGCGTGGGCGAGGCCGTGGGTCTGGTTCGACAGGTCGTGCACGGCGTTGAAGCCGCTGGTCGGGTTCTCGATGCCGACGCGCGTGTGCAGGAAGTCGCCGGTGACGAAATAGTCGACGGCGCCGCTGCGGCCGCCATACTGGAAGCTTGGCTGGAAGTAGTCGCGTGCGCCGCCGTAGATCGAGATTTCACCGCCGGGATCGGTGGTGCCGGACTTGGTGGTGATGTCGACGACGGCGGCGGTGTCAAAGCCGTACTGCGCCGGCAGCGCGCCGGTGATCAGCGCCAGCGAGTTCGCGAACCGGGTTTCGAGCGCCTGGCCGAACACCGACAGGCCCTCGGGCAACTCCACCCCGTCGAGCCGGAACTGCACCTCGTTGTGGTCGCCGCGGACGTGGATCTGGCCGAACGAATCGAGCGCCACACCAGGCGCCTGTACCAGCAACTGGGTGAGCGGCGCGTTGTCGCCCTGCGGCAGGGTGCGTATCGCGCCGGCGCCGAACTGGTAGCGGGTGGCGCCGAGGTTCGGTTCGATCTGGCTACGCGCGGCGTCGAGCCGCTGTGCGACGACGGCCGGGATGTCGAGGTTGAGCGTCGTGCCGGGCAGTGGCGCGGTGCCGGTGCCGAGATCGACGGTCGGACCGGCATCGCCGGCCAAGGTGGCGGTAGCGGGCGGTCGCGGCTCGGCGAGCGCTGATCCGGCGATGATACCGAGCGCGATGGGCAGCGATCCGAGGCGGACGCGGCGACGCAGCGTCTCGTCAAGCTGAGGCATGACCGTTCCTTCAGCGACGCCAGGCGACCTGTCACGGACGCTAGGCAAACGTTATAACGTAACACACACGGGGCGCGGATCGTGGGTCAGTCGGGTGGTCGGTCACTTGCGGCGTTGCAGCCTAGTGTTACTGTATATCATAGCTACCGCGAAATCGTTCGGCCGGGCAAGAGGTCGAAACGTTATAGCGTTTCAGACGTGACCTGACCGCTACCGCGTGTGATTGCGTGGACAGGGTTGCGGCTTACGGCTGCCAAGCGGGCTGGGCTCAGCCTCCATTCCTGCCAAGAAGCGCCAGAGCGGCATGCGGTTAGGTGGCATTCCACCTGACCGCGCAAAGCTGCTCGCCAAACGAATAGCCAGGGCGGGTCAGTTGAACGCAGGCGGTCTCATCCCGCTTGCGCGTCAGGAGCCCGCCGCCGCGACGGCGTTTTCGGCCATTCGGATGGCGGTGGAGAGCGTGGTGGCGTTGGTCCAGTTGTTGGTCACCAACTGCATTCGGGCGATTGCCTCGAGCGGGGCGAGCAGCGTTTCGACCTTGCGGTTGAGCTTCGCATTGGCGGCCCAGGCGGGGGCGTCGCGCCGGGCGGCTTCGGCGCGCAGCTCGGCGAGCTCCGCCATCAGGGCCTTGACCTGGGCGTCGAGCGCCGGCTGGCGGTCCGGCTCCTGGCGCGGCTGCTGTTCCAGCCGGTGCGCGCGTATGATGTCGGCCTCGGCCAGCAGGGCGTCCTCGCGGTCGCTGAGGCGCTTCGCCTTGACCATCGCGACCTCGTCGGGCGAGCGCTTGCGCCGGCCGACGCCGTTCAGGCCGAAGGTGAGCGTGCTGCCCGGGTGGTCGGCGTAGCTCTCGCCCTCGGGCAGGGTCTCCCACTCGTCGGGGTCCTCGTAGATCCATCCCATGTCCTGCCCCTCCTCTGACGCCCTGAAGATCGTCGGCTGGTGGCGATGCCGTCGTCAAGCGGCGTCGCGGCGAGGCGGGCTGGCTCAGCCGGCGCCGGCGGTGTTGACCTCGACGCGCTCGATGCGACCGGCGCGAGCGTCGCGGCACGAGGCGCGATCGTGCGTGTCGGCGGTGCAGATGAAGAGCTGGCGTCCATCGGCGCCGCCGAGCATGCAGGCATAGGCAGGGCGGCCGGTCTCGATACGCTCGGCGATCTCGCCGCCCTCGCGTACGCGCAGGCAGGCATTGGCGGTGGGCGAGGCGATCCAGACCGCGCCTTCGGCGTCTAGGCAGATGCCGTCCGGAACCGCGTCCCTCTCGAGTTGCGCCCAGACGCGCCGGTTGCGCAGGCCGCCATCGGGGAGGATGTCGAAGGCGGTGAGGCGGGCGGCGAAGGTTTCGGCTACGATCAGGCAGGCGCCGTCCGGGGTGATGCACATGCCGTTCGGAAATACCAGGTCGTCGGCGACCGGGCGGGCGGCGCCGTCGGCCTCGACAAGCATCAGCACCGTCGGCGTGATCGCCTCGCCAAGCTCGAAATCGAAGCCGAAATTGCCGACATAGGCGCGCCCGCCGGCATCCACCACCATGTCGTTGGCTCGCCGCTTGATGCTGGCCTCGAGGGCGCAGTGCGTCGATACCGAACCGTCGGCCTCGCGCTTCAGCACCGCGCGGTCGGTCATCGAGACCGCCAGCAGCCGGCCGTCCGGCAGCCAGCCGAGGCCTGAGGGCCGGCCGGAAACCGACAGCTCGGTCCTTGGCGCCTCGCCGGGCGCCCAGCTCTGCACCTGATCGGCGTGCATGTCCGACCACCACAGCCGACCGTCATGCCAGCGCGGCCCTTCCGGAAACGCGAGACCCTCGACCACGACGTCCATCGTCCATCTCCCCTCTGGTTTACCCGGTCTCTTGGCTTATACGTCGCCGCCGGCGTCTGCGGCGCGCCCCGGCGGCGGGGGACGTCGCCTGCCCAGCATCGAGCAAACCGGAGCACGCATGCAAGCCGGGATCGGCGCGTCGTGATCGGTCACGACAGCGGCGCGGCGTCCTCGTCGCGCGACCGGGCGAGGCCGACGCGGGTGAACTGCCTGATGTCGCGGCTGGCCAGCAGGGCGGCGACGCTCAGCAGCAGCGAGCAGGCGCCGAAGCCGAGCGTGCGCTGGGTGCCGATCAGGCGCGCCGCCGGGCCGCACAGGGCAAAGCCGATCGGCCCGAGGCTCATCGCGACAAGGCCGACCATGGAGCCGATGCGCGACCTGAAATCCTGCGGGATGCTCTCCTGCAGCGAGGTCTGCAGCAGTACGTTCACGAAGGCGAGGGCGATGCCGAAGATGGCGCTGCCAAGTGCGAGCAGGCTCGCCGGCGCATGCAGGGCCAGCATCACGAGCGGCGTCGCGAGCAGGGCGGTCGCCAGCTGGATCACCAGCAGCGGCCGGGGGATCGCAAGGCGCAGCACCAGCAGGCCGCCGGCGATGCCGCCAGCCCCGGTCGCCGAGGCGATCAGGCCCCAGGTGCGCGCGCCGTCGGGCAGTGCCGCGAACACCGCGGGACCGAGGACGAAGAATGGGGCGAACACCAGCAGGTTCAGCAGGCCGTATTGCACGGTCAGCAACTGCAGCCAGCGATGGCGCCTGAACTCGCCCCAGCCAAGCCGCAGATCGGTGACGAACGAGGCCCGCGGCGTGGCCGTCATCGGATAGAGGCGCATCAGCGACAGGCAGGTGGCGCTGACCGCGTAAGAGGTCGCGTCCAGGCCGATCGCGACCGAGGCGCCGCCGAGGCCGACGAGCAGCCCGCCGAGCGCCGGACCCAGTATCGCCGAGAGCGAGCCGGACAGCCCGACCAGGCTGTTCGCATCCTTGAGGCGGTCGTCGCCGGCGACCTGCGGGATCAGGCCGGTCTCGGCCGGCGCGTAGAACGCGTTGCCGATGCCGCAGCAGGCGGCAAGCCCGGTCAAGGCGAGCAGGGTCGGATGGCCGAGGGCGAGCAGGACGGCGAGCCAGCCTTGGCTCGCGCAACGCAGCAGGTCGGCCGCGATCATCAGGCGACGTCTCGGCAGGCGGTCGCCGACCACTCCGCCAGCCAGCGTCAGCAGCACGACGGGGGCGGTCTGCGCCGCCAGCACGGTCCCGACCGCGGTTGCGGAGTAGCCGGCGATCAGCAGGGCAAAGCTGAGCGCGACCGGGACGGTGGCGGTGCCGAGCGTCGAGACGCTGGTCGCGATGAAGAACAGGACGAAGTTGCGTCGGGCCAGCAGCACGCGGTAGCCGCCCGGTTCTGCTCGGAGTGGGGGCGGCGCTGCCATGGTGCATGGTGGTTAGCAGAGCCGGCAGGCGCCTGATAGGCGTTGGCGGCGCGCTCGGCACCGCCGGTCCTGTTGCAAGCGGCGCATCGCAAGCTCGGTTGGAATTGCCCCGGCTCGCGGCGCGCTGTTTACGGTTTCTTAAGTGCTGACGCCGATACTGCCTGACGATACGCCTCTCGTGCCGCCTTGCGCACCGGGATGCGATCGAACGGGATGCCTCATGCACGGCTCGAGACGAACACGCATACGGCAGGATACCGCTCTGGCCCGCTACAGCGCCGGCCTCGGCCAGCTTGTCGAGCGCCGCCTGTCGAACGCCGCCCTGGTCGCGGCGCGTCAGGAAGCGGAGCACGAGGCCAAGGAGGCGCGCGCGGCCAGGCTCGAGAGCGAGACGGCGGTGATCGCCCTGCGCGAGGAGATGGCGATCCGGCTCGGCACGCAGTCCCGCCTCGCCTATCTCGCGAGCCACGACCCGCTGACCGCGCTGCCGAACCGCACCTTGTTCGGCGAGCGCCTCGCCGCGGCGATGCAGGACGGCCGCCATGACGGCAAGCGGCTCGCGCTGCACTGCATCGACCTCGATGACTTCAAGTTCGTGAACGACACGTTTGGCCACGCTGTCGGCGATGCCCTGCTGCAGCAGGTCTCGGCCAGGATCGAGCGCGAGCTGCGCCCTGGCGAAACCGTGGCGCGCATGGGCGGCGATGAATTCGCCGTGCTGCAGCTCGGGCCGCGCAATGCCGACGACGCGCGGGCGCTTGGCCAGCGCATCATCGCCCGGCTCGGCGAGCCGTTCGAGATCGAGGACCGATCGATCTTCATCGGCGCCTCGATCGGCATCACCCTGTATCCCGACGATGCCCTGATCCCCGAGCTGCTGCACCGCAACGCCGACCTCGCGATGTATCAGGCAAAGAGCGAGGGTCGCAATCGCTGCCAGTTTTTCGACGACACCCTCAACCGCAAGGCGCATCGCCGCGCCTTGCTCGAGCAGGCGTTGCGCGAGCCGGCCTTGTTCTCGCAGCTTGAGCTGATGTTTCAGCCGCAGGTCGAAATGCGCAGCCTGCGGCTGATCGGCGTCGAGGCGCTGCTGCGCTGGCAGCACCCTCTGTATGGCCGCGTGCCGCCTGAGGAGTTCATCCCGCTTGCGGAACGCTCCGGCATGATCAGCGACATCGGCGAGTGGGTGCTGCGCGAGAGCTGCGCCCAGGCGATGCGCTGGCGATGTGCGGGGCTGCCGCGCATCTCGGTCGCGGTCAACGTGGCGACGGCGCAGTTCCGCGACGGCAACATGCCCCGTCTGGTGGCGGCGGCGCTCGCGCAAAGCGGGCTGCCTGCCTCCTGGCTCGAGCTCGAGATTACCGAAACCGGCATCATGCGCGACATGCACGTCGCGGCAGAGACGCTGGTCGCGCTGCACCAGCAAGGGGTGGGGCTTGCCATCGACGACTTCGGCACCGGCTACTCGTCGCTGAGCTACCTGCGCAAGCTGCCCGTCGACCGCATCAAGATCGACAGGAGCTTCGTCAACGACGTGACGACGAACGAGGACGCCGCCGTGGTCGCGACGACGATCGTGAAGCTCGCGCACAGCTTGCGCCTGCAGGTCGTCGCCGAAGGTGTCGAGACCTCCGCGCAGGCGGAGTTCATTCGCGAGTCCGGCTGTGATTTCGCCCAAGGATTTTTCTACGGCCGTCCGGTGCGGCCGTCCGACGTGCCCCGGCTGCTCGGCGCCCGCTCGGCGCGTCCTGTCGTCGCCGGCGTCCAACAGGAGACTGCAGAATGAACGTCGCGATGGTCGCCAATCAGATGACCACGGAGTGGGAGGCGACGCGACAGCATGCCGAGCGGGCCGGCAGGGTCGTCTCCACCGCCGGCTCGCAGATCGTCATCCTGCTCGACAGCGACGCCGCGACGCTCGGCCGCGTCCAGATGGGCGGTCTGGTCTGCGTGCGCAGCCCGCACGCCACCGTCTATGGCCTCGTCGAGGGGCTGAGCACGCCGATGCCGTTGCAGCCAGGCGATGGTTCGGAGCTGAAGATCGCCGAGATCGGCCTGCTCGGTGAGGTCCCCGATCGCATGATCGGCGGCTCGCGCAGCTTCCAGCGCGGCGTCTCCAAGCTGCCGTCGCTTGATGCCGTGGTCTATCTGGCGGACCAGAATGACACCGCGGTCATCTTCGCGTTGCCGAACCGCGAGTCGATCTGCGTCGGTTCGGTGCACCAGGACCCTCGCGTGCCGGCGCATGTCGGCGTGAACGACATGCTGTGCAAGCATTTCGCGATGCTCGGCACGACCGGCACCGGCAAGTCCTGCGCGCTCACCCTGGTGCTGAAGCGCATCCTGGAGCAGAACCCCAACGGCCACGTGCTGCTGCTTGATCCGCATGGCGAGTATGGCCTCGCCTTCGGCACGCGGGCGGAACACCTCAGCGCCTCAAATTTCCGCCTGCCGTACTGGCTGTTCAACTTCGAGGAGCTCACCGAGGTCGTCTTCGGCCACGAGAAGCACGTCATGGCGGTCGAGATCATGCATTTGCGCGAACTGGTGCTCGCCGCGAAGCTGGCGATGGCGCGCAATGCCGCCGACAAGAACTGGATCAGCGTCGACAGCCCGGTCCCTTACCTGATGAGCGACTTGAACAGGCTGCTCGAGGCGGCGATCGGCAGCCTCGACAACCGCGGCAATCTCGCCGCCTACCTGCGCATCAAGTCGCGATTGAACGTGCTGCAGACGGACCGACGCTATGCCCTGATGTTCGATACCGGGCTCGTCGTGCGCGACAACCTTGCGGCGCTGCTTGGGCGCATCTTCCGTGTTCCGACGGACGGCAAGCCGCTCGCCATACTCGATCTCGCCAGCATACCATCCGAAGTCCTCAACGTGGTCGTCGCCGTCATCTGCCGGCTCGCCTTTGATTTTGCGATGTGGGCCGGGCAGCGCATGCCGCTGCTGCTGGTCTGCGAGGAAGCGCATCGCTATGCGCCGCAGGATGTGGCGATGGGCTTCGAGCCGGCCAAGCGCGCTTTGTCGCGGATTGCCAAGGAGGGGCGCAAATACGGCATCAGCCTCGGTGTGGTCAGCCAGCGGCCGGCCGAACTCGACGCGACGATCCTGTCCCAATGCAACACGGTATTCGCGTTCAGGATGTCGAACGAGCGGGATCAGGAAATCATCCAGGCCTCGCTTTCGGAAGCCTCCTCGGCGATGTTCGCGGCCTTGCCGTTCCTCGGCAACTCGGAGGCGATCGGGATCGGCGAGGGCGTGCCAATTCCGATGCGGCTACGCTTCGCCGCCTTGCCGGACGGCGAGCGGCCGAAAAGCAGGTCGGCCTCGTTCTCGGAGCGCTGGCAGGCTAACGAGAATGACACCGCGGTCGAGTTGGACGGTCTCGTCGAAGCGCTGCGCGGCAGGAAAGCCGGCTCGATGCCTGGTGCAGTACAGGCCTGAGCATCGTCTGTCCCATGGTCTGGCGGCAACGTGTCGCTTACGGCGGCGTTGCTCCGTTTCTGTCGCTGGAGACGCCGATGCCTGGTCTGGTCCCGACGCTGCGCTTCGCCCTGGTCTCCGGCGCGGTCGCGAGTGCCACGTCGAGCCTGGCGCTCGCAATGCTTGCCCGCTTCGAAGGCAAGGCGGCGCTTCAGCCTGTCAATTCAACCAGCCATTGGCTGCATGGCGAGCCGGCTGCCGCATTCACCGGGGCCGATCTTGCCCACACCGCGGTCGGCTACGCGACGCATCACGCCGCGACCGTGTTCTGGGCGGTGCTGTTCGAGGGCTGGATTGGCGCCGCTCGTCCGCTTGCGCCGCTGCCGACGCTGCGCAAGGCGGCGGCGATGTCGGCAATCGCCGCCGCCGTCGATTATGGCGCCACACCCCGACGGTTCACGCCCGGGTGGGAGTTCGTGCTGTCCAGGCGATCGATGTCGCTCGCCTACGCCGCGATGGCCGGCGGCCTGGCGGCGGGAGCGCTGGCGACGCAAGGTCGTTCGCCGAACGATCGACTGGCCGGCTGATCTGAGGGCAGGCGCCTCATTCGGCCGCCTGCCGGGTCGGGCGCTGCGACAGGCTGTGGATCAGCGCCTCGGCGGTGCTGAGGGCGGCGCTGCCGTTGGGGCTCTCACGGTCCAGCACGACGCGGCCGTGGCGCGCGTGCAGGTGCGGCGGCAAGGCGGGCATGGTGCTGCGAAAGCGCGCGGCGGCGGCGCGAGGGCCGATCTCCAGCGCCGCCACGTTCATCCGGCGGCAGCGGGCGCGCAGCCGGGCGATCGCCATCAGGTTGGCGACCGGCTCGGGCAGCGCGCCGAAGCGGTCGGCGAGCTCGGACCGCAGTGCTGCGACCTCGCCGACGGCGCCCTGGCGCAGCGCCTCGCCGAGGCGGGTATAGATGGCGACGCGCTCCGCCTCGTCGGCGATGTAGTCGGCCGGCAGGCAGGCGTCGAGCGGCAGGCTGACCGCCGGTGTCCATTCGTCTGGCAGGCTCTCGCCGCGCGCCTCGGCCAGCGCCCGATCGAGCAGATACTGGTAGAGCTCGAGGCCGATCAGGCGGACGTGACCGGCCTGGTCCTCGCCGAGCAGGTCGCCGGCGCCGCGCTGATCGAGAGCGCGCGACGCGATGGCAAAGCCGGCGCCGACGCGGGCGAGGCTGCCGATCGCCTCGAGGCGGCGCCGGGCACCGTCGGTCAGGCGGCGCTCCGGGTCGGTGAGCAGGGTGATCCGCCCGACCTCGGCGCCGCGGCCGACGCGGCCGCGCAGCTGGTGCAGCTGGGCGAGGCCGAACTGGTCGGCGCGCCAGACCACCATGGTGTTGGCCCGCGGCCCGGCGCGCCCCGCCGCGCCGCAGTTGGTGGCCCGCCGCACGTCGCCATCGCCCTCGGCGAAGCGCAGCACCGCGTCGTCCATCGCCGCGGGCGCGAGGCCGCCATGCGCGATGCGCAGCGTGAGCTCGGGCACGATGGCGGCGAGGCGCGTCTTAATCGTCTCGATATCCTCGATGCGCGGGCAGACGACGAAGCTCTGGCCGCCGCGCTGGTGCTCGCGCCACAGCGCCTCGCGGATCAGCGCGTCATCGGCGGGCGCGACCGTCGTGCGCACCGGGCGGCGTCGGCGTGGCGCGGTGGCGATCACCGAGAGCTCCTGCAGGCCGACCAGGGCGGATTGCAGGCTGCGCGGTATCGGCGTCGCGGTGAGGGCGAGGCAGTGCAGGCCGTCGGCGAGCCGGCGCAGATCGGCCTTCTGTCTGGCGCCGAAACGCTGCTCCTCGTCGATGATGACGAGGCCGAGCCGGGCAAAGCGGACGGATCTGGCGGCCAGCGCCTGCGTGCCGATCACGATGTCGACGCTGCCATCGGCGAGGCCGGCGCGCACGGCCCGGCTTTCGCCCGGGGTGTCGAGTCGGGAGAGCTGCGCGATCGTGAGGCCAAGCTCGCGGAAACGCCGACGGAAGGTCGCGACGTGCTGACGAGCAAGGATCGTGGTCGGGGCAAGCAGCGCCACCTGCCGGCCCGAGAAGGCGGCGATGGCGGCGGCCCGCAGCGCCACCTCGGTCTTGCCGAAGCCGACATCGCCGCAGACGAGGCGGTCCATCCTGTGGCCGCTCGCGAGGTCGGCCACGACCGCGTCGATCGCCATCTCCTGATCGGCGGAGAGCGAGTAGGCGAAGCGGGCGCACAGGCGCCGGTAGCGGTC
>CAXTSD010000031.1:0-12881 GCA_964246775.1 uncultured Acetobacteraceae bacterium
TCGCCGACTGGTGCGCCGGCGCCGGCGGCAAGACGCTGGCGCTCGCGGCCGCCATGGGCAATCACGGCCAGCTCGTCGCCTGCGCCGTCTCGGCGCCGCGCCTCGAGGGAGCGACGCGCCGCCTGCGCCGCGCCGGCGTGCACAATGCCGAGCGCCACCTGGTCACGCCGGGCGACAAGTGGGGCAAGCGCCGCGCCGGCACCTTCGACCGCGTGCTGGTCGACGCGCCCTGCACCGGCACCGGCACCTGGCGGCGTAATCCGGACGCCCGAACACGGCTGCAACCGCACGACCTCGACGAGCTGGTGGCCAAGCAGTCGGCGATACTCGACCAGGCGAGCCGGCTGGTGCGCCCCAGCGGCCGGCTGGTCTATGCCACCTGCTCGCTGCTCGCCGCCGAGAACGAGGCGCAGGTCGAGGGCTTTTGCGCCCGCCATCCCGGCTTCAGCGTCGTGCCGCTCGCCGAGGCCTGGCCGCTGCCGACGCCGCCGCCCTGCCCCGGACCGTTCCTTGCGCTGACGCCGCTGCGGCACGGCACCGACGGCTTCTTCGCCGCCGTGCTGGAACGCCGGCCGAGCGAGGTCGCGTAGGCGGACCGAGACCGCGCCTTGCCTTGCAGCCTCCCGCATGCTGCAAGCCGGAAATGACGGACGCCCTCACCCAAGACCGCATCCTGGTGCTCGATTTCGGCAGCCAGGTCACCCAGCTCATCGCCCGCCGACTGCGCGAGAGCGGCGTGTATTGCGAGATCCTGCCCTACAGCGCCGACCCCGAACGCATCCGCGCCTTCCAGCCGCGCGGCATCGTGCTCTCCGGCGGCCCGGCCAGCGTCGCCGACCCCGGCTCGCCCCGCGCCCCGGCCATCATCTTCGAGCTCGGCGTGCCGCTGCTCGGCATCTGCTACGGCCAGATGGCGCTGTGCGCCGCACTCGGCGGTCAGGTGCAGGGATCAGACCACCGCGAGTTCGGCCGCGCCGGGCTCGACATCCTAGAGGACTGCGCGCTGTTCCCCGCAAGCTGGGCCGTCGGCGGCAGCGAGCAGGTCTGGATGAGCCACGGCGACCGCATCACCGAAGCACCGCCCGGTTTTCGCACGGTCGCCGCCAGCGAGGCCGCGCCATTCGCCGTCATCGCCGACGACGCGCGACGCTATTACGGCCTGATGTTCCACCCCGAGGTCGTGCACACCCCGCACGGCGCCGAGCTCATCCGCAACTTTTCGCACGCCGTCTGCGGCTGCGTCGGCCACTGGACGATGGCGGCGTTTCGCGCCGCCGAGATCGCGCGCATACGCGCTGAGGTCGGCGCCGGCCGGGTGATCTGCGGCCTGTCCGGCGGCGTCGACAGCTCGGTTGCCGCCGCCCTCATCCACGAGGCCGTCGGCGACCAGCTCACCTGCATCTTCGTCGACCACGGCCTGCTGCGCGAGGGCGAGGCCGAGCAGGTCGAGGCGACCTTCCGCGACCAGCGCCACATCCGCCTGATCCATCGCGACGCGAGCCGGCTGTTCATCGACGCCCTGGCGGACGTGACCGACCCGGAACACAAGCGCAAGATCATCGGCCGCCTGTTCATCGAGATCTTCGAGCAGGAGGCGACAAAACTGGGCGGCGCCGACTTCCTCGCCCAGGGCACGCTGTATCCCGACGTGATCGAGAGCATCAGTTTTTCCGGCGGCCCTTCGGTGACGATAAAATCCCACCACAATGTCGGCGGCCTGCCAGAGCGCATGCGCCTCAAACTCGTCGAGCCGCTACGCGAATTGTTCAAGGACGAGGTCCGCGTGCTCGGCCGCGAACTTGGGTTGCCCGAGGCCGTCATCGGCCGCCACCCTTTCCCCGGCCCCGGCCTCGCCATCCGCATCCCCGGCGCGATCACCGCCGAAAAGCTCGCCATCCTGCGCCGCGCCGACGCGGTCTACCTCGACGAGATCCGCCGCGCCGGCCTCTACGACGCCATCTGGCAGGCCTTCGCCGTGCTGCTGCCGGTAAAGAGCGTCGGCGTGATGGGCGACGGCCGCACCTACGACCACGTCTGCGCCCTGCGCGCCGTCACCAGCACCGACGGCATGACCGCCGAAATCTACCCGTTCGAAATGAGCTTCCTGCAACGCGTCTCCGCCCGCATCGTCAACGAAGTCCGCGGCATCAACCGCGTCACCTACGACATCACCAGCAAGCCGCCCGGCACGATCGAGTGGGAATAATTTTCGGCCGCAGCGGGTTTCCCAATCGACGCTGCGGGTAGGATCCAAACCACTGACATTGCAAGTAGCTTTGCTCAACACGTATCGCGAACTATCGGTGGGCAAGCGTCACGTCTGACCGGCATCCTGACGGTGTGGCCGCTGTTGCCAATGCTGGGCTTCGCTCATAACCGTCATCGTGTCAGAGCCGATTGACGTTTTTTTCGGCTTGTATACAAAACCGTTCCTATAATGGTCATTATTCATTAGCGAGTGCGCAAGCCGGCCAAGCCTTATTGGCGTTCGGGGCTGCCATCAACTGGTCATAGCGCCAGGCTAGGCTTACGCGCCTACTATTTTGGTTGCTGCTACCAGCGTTCAAGGGGATCGAACAAAAGGGCCCCTTTCGAGCAGTCGGGCGTGCGCCGGTAACCGATTAATCTACAAAAGGCTGGAAACCGCAAAGCAATACGTTGGCGGTCCGATTAGCCGCCCTTTATCACACGGGCAATCTCGGCGAAGTTCCTGTTCTCCACCCAGGCAAAGAGGCAGGTGCCCCCGGATCGGTCAGCCCATAGTTCCCCAACCTTCTTCTTGTTTTGCTCCTCGGGCAAGTCGGCGCGGTCGCCTTTATATTCGACCACCAGGATACGGCCATCGTTCAGCTCTGCAACAAAATCGGGATAGAACTTGTTCGGGGAGCCTTGAATCCAGAATGAGTTTTGTTTTTGGGATGTGTTGCGCGCCCATGTTTTGACGTCGGTAAGGCGGTCGATATAGACGGCACAGTCATGCTCCTCGCCCTTTGAATCGAGGTCGCCGATGATCCGTGCAAAATGCTTTTTGAATTCAACTGATCCGCGATAGGGCTGGTTATAGGAATAGCGGTTTTCGCTAAATACCAGCTTTTCATCGGCACCCGTTTCCAGTTCAAGGCCGTTCTGTGGGAACAATGCCTGATCGAAGGCAGTCTGCTCGCGCACGTCGCGGTGTTCGTCGATTAGTTTTACCAACGCCTCGACCAGGCGGAACTTTGCCCGTGCGAGCGCTTCAAGGCTCATTCCCTCGCGCACAATGATCGCGTCGAGCGCCTTACCGATGAACAGCGTGGAGGACACGCGGGTCACATCGAGCCGAGCGTTGCGGGGCAGGGCGCGGTCAATCCAGTTGACCAGGGCGGGCTTCGTCCAGTGATGCTCTTCCATCGCCAGCGACAATTGTTCGTGGAGGTCACTGACGAAGGAGACGACGGCCTTGCCCTGTGCCGTCACGTCCAGGTGCACCTCGTCGGCGGCTTTGGATGGCGGTGCGAAGTAGCGGAGGATCGGGGCGGGATCGCAGCTCTCCAAAGCCCACGGAATATCGAGAAAATGCGTCCGATCGAACAGTTCGAGCGTGCCGCCCCGACGCACCATAAGCCGGGGAACACTGAAGCTGCGGTCGGCCCCTTCGGCCTCCCACACGGCCAGCCGCGCGCCGCGCGTGCGGTGAACGTAAGCCTCGGCCCATGAGCGGGCCGCGTCCCTTCCTCCCGCCAGCTCGACCGCTTGCAGCAGGGATTTCCGGTCAACGTCGGAAAGAGCGCCGCGCGCCTTGATGCTGCCGGTCGCAGGGTCGATCTGCAAACGCCTGGCCGTCGCGGCTTCCAGAATCGCCTGCACCGCCGAGAAATCCACCTCCCCCGGCAGGCTGTCCTCATGGATGAAAGCAGAGCCGCCCGGCTCGAGCCCCCTAATCGTGTCTTCATCGGCCTGCACGAGCGCCTGCGCCTCGATCTTCTCGAAGCCGTTGGCAACCAGGCCGTCGCGCAGGTTGGTCGCTGCCGTCTGAAAGCTGGTCGTGGTGGCGAAGGCATAGGCGCGGTTCAGGTCCGCGCGCTTTTTCCATTCGGCATTAGGCAGGCGAAGGATGCGGCCGAGAATCTGTTCAACGGCCGTTGCGGATTTCTGCTCGGCCACTGAACATAGCACATAGGCGAAGGAACAATCCCACCCTTCGCGGAGCTTCGATTGCGTGATGATGAAGCGGATTTCGCAGTCGCGGGCGAACAGGTCTTTGCCAGTAATCTCATCAGTCTCGCCGGTCGCAAGGGCGATCTGATCCGCCGGCTGGCGGAAATTGTCGATCAGGATTCGCTTCACCTCCTCGGCGTGCAGCGTCTTCTCGGTCTTCGATTTCCGTTCGGCCTGAAGTAGCATGATCGGGCGGATGAATTCGCCAGTGTCCGCCTCTTCCTCGGTCGCGGTTGCGGCCAGCTCGTCCAACCAGCCAATAGCGTCGGCAATGGTGTCGTTCGGGTCAGGCCGTCCGCGCAGCACGACGGGCAGCTTGATCATCTGCGCGGTCTTCAGCTCTGCCGCTGAGACCTGGTGAAGGATGTTCGACGGGATGATGCCCTTGGTCGCATCCGCCTGGGCGGGCGTGACGGGCGTTGCCGTGAATTCCACGATGAGGGAGGGGGCAAGCCGCGCCAGCACTTCAAACGATAACTCCGTGCGGGCGTTGTGCGCTTCATCGACGATGACGACCGGACGCCTGATCCGCAGCACGTTTGCGAGGGAAGGAACCGGCTCACCGCCTGGCCCCTTATCGAGAAGATGGCGCAGCGCATCTGGCAGGGCCGTGAAGTGGTCCATTAGTTCGCCGTTAGCTTCGTAGACTTTTCTTCCTTCGGTCTCCTCGACGCGGAAAGCTTGGATCGTCGCGACTATGACGCACGCGCCGCCGTCATAGTCGGCGCGTTTCGCATAAAGCGCCTCGGCAACCGTCATCACGCGTAGATTTTCACCAAAGCGGTCGGACAAGGCGCGCCGGTTGGGGTGCATTCGGTCCTGTAACGTGGCGAGGGTCTGAGTGCGAATTGGATCGGAAGGGACCAGCCACAACACGCATGGCGTATCAGACTTGAGAAAGGTGTTCGCCGCGACCGCCACGGAATGGGCTGCAATGATCGTCTTGCCGCCGCCTGTCGGCACCCGCAGGCAGATATAGGGCAGGCCCGGTAAGGCAGGGGCTTCGTGATAGGCGCGCCTCGCGAACTTATAGAAAGCAGTGTCAGCGTCGCCCGTAGCCGCGACCTCTGCTAGGTATTTGCCAAGCGCGCTAAGGCTCTGCTCCTGATAGAGCTTCAGGGTGAACGGCGCAGCCATCTAAATGCCCTCGATCTGGTAAGGCACCTGTTTGAAGGTGACGCCCGCAGCGGCAAGCCGGTCATCCGGCACCGTGCAACCCTCGCCATAGACAACCCGCGTCCCGGCGAAATCCGTCCCTGGTGGGGGCAGCGTCTTCAGCATGGCGGCGGTTAGAACGTTGCCCGCCTTGGCACTCGGAAGGCCAAGTGACGACGGCGCAAACAACAGGTAGATGGCGCGGTCATGAAACGTGCCTATCAGTGAGCTGGACCCGTCTACACGCTTCGGGATTGGCGAGCCGGTGTCGCAAAAGAACACGTGGGCGGCCAGGTCGGCGAAGGTGACGACGGCATTCAAGTTCCCATCTTCATCGAATAGCGGCTCGCCGAGGTCGCAGAAACGGAAACCGGCACTTTCGTCCGCCTGCTTGGCAATGACTGCCTTCAGCCGTGGGGATGTGACCGACCCAGAAATCTTCCCGTCCATTTCGATCAAAATGAACCTGCGATTGCCACCATCTTCATGATTAAGGTCGAGAACTGCGTGACCAGTCGTACCTGAACCAGCAAATGAGTCCATGATAATAGCGTCACGGTCTGGACATAGCGCCTTTATGAGAAACGAGATTAACCGAATAGGTTTGGGATAATCAAAGTTAACACCAAATCTTGTAAGAGTGGCTGATGCTTCCTGAACTGTTCCTAGTCCATTAAGGACCGTTAAAATATGACTTTGGTTGTCACCTCGGTCCTTTTCTATGAATACTGCTCCTGTTGGTGTGATATTGAACCTAGTCTTCAATCCCCTGCGGTCCAGAATGTCCGCGAATCCGGCAGCAATAAACATCTCGCACTGTGTTTTCGAACTCCACCCACTCTGAACGCGAACGTCCGACACAACTTTCCAATCTTTTACTGCAACCGTGCCTTCGAACTTTGGCCAAAAATCCTCATTATCTGGTTGGTTTATAGTTCCTTCTTCAAAGCTAGCAGGAAATCCAGCCGGAAGAAGTATCTCGGATATCGGATTGCGAGGCCCATTTTTGACGATAGTATTCCTGATCTTCTCATTAAGAAGTTTGCTGTCATCCTCAATGTTAGGGTCGATAATGCCGCCTGGAACAAACTTGCTTTCATGCTTCCCGAATACAATGATGTATTCGTGGTTAGTCTTTATTCTACTCTGATTATCTATATTTCCTTCATTCACCCAGATAAAGCATCCTAGAAAATTATTGGCTCCAAATACGCTTTCCAATAGCATCCGAAATCTTGGAAACTCCACATCGTTGATACTGCACGCGAGAACTCCGCCTTCTTCCAGAAAGTCATAAAGCAATCGTAGCCGTGGATACATCATGCATAGCCACTTATCGTGTCGAGAAAGATCTTCGGCCTCTCTACCAACAACTTTGCCAAGCCATGCTTGAATTTCGGCAGAACCGACGTTGTCGTTGTAAACCCAGCTCTCGTTACCGGTGTTATATGGCGGGTCGATGTAGATGAATCCTACCTCGCCTGCGTAGTAGGGCAGCAATGCTTTGAGGGCTTCAAGATTGTCGCCCTGCACAAGCAAACTGCCCGCGTCTGGATTGCCGGCGGATTTCGATTTTTCGCAATGAAGCAGACGATACGGCACTTCGCGATGGTGGTTCACCACGGCCTTTTTACCGATCCAGTCTAAAACAGGCATGTCACCGGCCTAAAAAATCCAATCACGGCGTTATCCGGCTTTGGAGGGTTGTGAAATCAGAGCGCGGTAGAGTGTCGAGCGCCTGAACTTCATCGAGCGGGCGACGGCTGAGGGGCTTTCCCCCCCGCTCTACGAGCTGGCGTGCATGGTTGATCTGTGCGGGCGTCAGAGCCCGTTTGCGGCCGACCTCAATGCCGCGAGCCTTGGCGGCCTTCATGCCGGCACGGGTCCGCTCGATAATCAGGGCGCGCTCGAACTCAGCAAGCGCGCCCATCATGTGGAATACAGGCGTCCGCCTGCGGTCGTCGTGTCGATGTTTTCAGTAAGGGAACAGAACTCGGCCGTCTTCTCGCCGGTCAGACGGACCGTCTCGATCAGGTGCGGCCTGGAACGGCCAAGCCGGTCGAGCCGCCACACCACTGGACTGTCGCCCGCGCCGAGGCGGGCAAGGGCTTGGTCAAGGCCAGGCCGGCGAACGGCCATGCCGGAAACCTGGTCCTCGAACACATGCGCGTAGCCGACAGCGGTCAGCGCATTGCGCTGAAGGTCCATGTTCTGTTCGTCGGTTGAGACCCGGGCATAGCCTATTTTCATCCGCTGATTCTGGAACGCACGCTCCTTCAGGGCCTGCACGCGCGTGGTGGGCTTGGGCGGCTTTGGCTTCGTGACGACGGGTTGCGCCGCGAAGTCGAACGGAATGCCCATGATGTCGGCGTATTCGCAGTCGAACAGGCCGTCGGCGTTCACTTCGTAGGATTGCCGGCGCAGCGCCCGGCCGACCACCTGCTCGCACAGCAGCTGGGTGCCGAATGCCCGCACGCCGAGGATGTGGGTGACGGTGTTGGTGTCCCAGCCCTCGGTCAGCATCGAGACGGAGACGACGCAGCGCACTGTCTCACCGAGGCGCCCCTTGCGGCCGACAGTGTTCATCACCTCGCGCAGCAGCTCGGAGTCCGAGATCGTGTCGGCGCCCGCCCCCGCCCCGTCACGCTGCATCTTCTCGCGCCGGAACACCTCAAGCTCGGCGCTGACGGCGGCCCGGAACGCCGGGTCGAGCGCCTCGCCGGCGTCAACCTGTTCGCTGTCGATCAGCAGCGTGTTGGCCCGCGCGAGGCGCGCGCCGTGCTCATCGTAGTTGCGGAACAGCTTGAGATGGCCGTCGATGAAGCGGTTCTGCTCGTCCTCGCCGTCGCGCTCGAAGCCGGAGATCCACTCGTACACCAGCTCGGAGGTGGAGGTGTTGTTGCAGACCACGATGAAGACCGGCGGCACCTCGATCACGGCGCCGTCCCATTGCTCGAACGTCTTCTCGTAATGGCCGTACAGCGCATAGAGCGCGGTTTGCAGCTCGCTTGGCAGCGCCAGGGGATTGCCCTTCCCGCCCTTGGCGCGGCCGAGCCTGGGCATGTCGCGGCGGATGTGTTCCCACAGGTTGCGATAGATCGGCAGGTCGGCGCCGGGCAGGTTGTCGGAGACGGGAATGCGCGGCAGCTTCACGATGCCGCACTCGATCGCGTCCATCAGCGAAAAGTCGCTGACCGTCCAGGGAAACAGCGTGCCCTCGCGGTAGCCGGAGCCACGCAGGAAGAACGGCGTGGCGGACAGGTCGTAGACTGCGGTGACGCTGAGCTTGCGCTTGACGGCCTCGAGCCCGGCGATCCAGAGCCGGGCCGCCTCGTTGTTGTTCTTCGCCTCGTCCCGCTCCTCGCCGGTCACGTCCTCGTCGCTGTCCGGCTTCTCGCGGTAGCAGTGGTGGGCCTCGTCGTTCAGCACGACGACGCCCTTGAAGCCGAGCAGGTCGCTCGCGACCCGGCGCAGCATCTGGCCGTCGTTCTCGGTGGTGTCCGGCGGCGCCTGCCTTCCTTGCAGGAGCGAGCGGCCGGTCTTGCTGATCTCCAGCGTCTCGCGCGGCTTGAACGCGTGATAGTTGGTGATGACGATCTTGGCGCGATCGATGTCCGCCAGCATGTCGGCTGGCACCAGCTCCCGCCCGCGATAATAGCTGTCGGGGTCATTGGGCTGCAGGACGCGCAGGCGGTCCTTGATGGTGATGCCGGGGGTCACGATCAGGAAGCCGCGGCTGAACGAAGGGCTGCCGGGCGTGCGCACGGCGTTGACCGTCTGCCAGGCGATCAGCATCGCCATCACCGTCGTCTTGCCGCTGCCGGTCGCCATCTTCAGCGCAACACGGAACAGCTCGGGGTTGGCCTGTTCGTTGGCGCCTTGCAGGTGCTTGCGAAACTTGTCGAGCCGGCGGTCGCGGCGGGCGACCTCCGCCAGCCAGACCGCGGTCTCGACCGCCTCCACCTGGCAGAAGAAGGGGCGCACGCTCTGGAAGGGATGATGGCGCCAGTGCATCAACAGCCGCTGCGTGGCCGGCGTGACACCCCAATCGGCCGGGTTCGGCAGCGCACGCCAGGCGGCGACGTAGCTGCGTATCTCGTTGATGATAGGAGTCGGGTTGTATTCCTGATCCGCTGTCGAGAGGCCCTGTGCGTCCGGCAGGACGAAGCTGGCCTGCGCCGACTTCCGCTGCTTCTTGCGAGGCTTTGGCACGGGGGTGATCAGTTCCGACCGGCGACGGCCTGGAACAGGCGGTTGCTGCAAGGGCTGGCCGTCCGCATCCAGAGCATGATGCCGGGTCGGAACCTCGTAAGGCGAGTTCAGGACCGGCTGCTCGAAGAAGCTTGACGGCATGGATCGGGTAATACCCCAGCGACTCGGGACCTGGCCATTGTCAGCATGGCTTTTACGCCATGCGACGCCATCCGTAGAGAGCCGAGCGGCAGGGCGACGAAATCACGGCGTTCGAAGCGGAGATATCAGGCTATCGCTTAATTCCACTCGTATGCTAGGTGCTTCTTCGATATCACGCGGCGGCGTGATGACCGAAGGAGAACAGCCGGCCGTGCCGAAACCGATCGCACCCTCACGCAAAGCAGCCCGTCACGCCGCCGCCGTCCTCCTCTGCTCGGCGCTCGCCTCGGCGCCCACGGCAGCGGTCCGGGCGCAAACGTCCGCACCCACGCCGGACGCCAACCTACCGCCCACCATCTCGGCCAACCCGCAGCAATCGCCCCGGCTGCAGGTCCAGCCGCAGATCAACGCGCTCCCCGAAGCCCTGAGCAACCCGAGCAAGCAGCAGGCGCCGACCGAAATCCACACCCAGGACTGGGGCGTGTTCAACCGCGACGGCGGCACGCCCGCCGGTTTCGGGCCGGTGGCGCGCTATGGCACCTCGCGCTGGGCCGAGGACTGGACGTTCCTCAAGAACCCGGCGCTCAGCGACGACATCTTCGACCCGCTCAAGTTCATCCCGCTCAACCAGAGCAAGAGCATCTACCTGTCGCTCAACGCCGACGAGCGCCTCAAGAACTGGTACGAGAACCGCCCGTTCCTCGGCCAGCAGAAACCCTACGACTCCGGGCGGCTGACGGTGCGCGGCCTCTACGGCGCCGACCTGCATCTCGGCCAGTATTTCCGCGTCTACGGCGAGCTGGTGAACGGCGACGCCGGCGGCTGGAACGGCTACGGCTACAACGGCACCTACCGCAAGCGCCTCGACCTCGAGCAGCTGTTCGGCGAGCTCCGGGTGCCCATCGGCCGCGCGAAAGCCGGGCTGATCGTCGGCCGCCAGCAGTTTCTCGACGCGCCGAACTACGTGCTTTTCGCACGCGAAACGCCGGACGTGCCGCTGTCCTGGGAGGGCGTGCGCGGCTACGTGTTCTGGCCGCGCGTGCGCGTCGACCTGTTCGATTTCGTGCAGACGAACAACAACCCGCCGCAGCTGTTTCGCGACAACCAGAACTGGCTTGCCCGGCTGTTCGGCGCCTATGAGAGCTGGGCGCCGCCCGATTTTCGCTTCCTCGGCCTGCCCGGCCACGTCTTCCTCGATTTCTTCTATCTCGGCAACGAGTTCGGCGGCAGCGCGGCGGCGATACCGACGGGGCGCGCGACCGCCTCGGGATCGACGCTGCGCAATGATTTCGGCACCCGTTTCTGGGGCAAGGCCGGCCCGGTCGAGTTCTCGCTCGGCGGCATCTACCAGAACGGCGAGTTCCGCTACGCGAACAGCAGCCAGACGCGCGACGTCGAAGCCTATTCGCTCAATACCGTCATCGGCTATCGTTTCAACAACATCTACACCACTCCCTTCCTGGCGCTGCAGAGCGACCTGTATTCGGGCGGCAACGAGAACAAGGCCACCGGCAGCGTCGGCACCTACGTCGCACCCTACAACCCGAGCACCAACTACCTCGACACCACGACCTATCTCGCGCCATCGAACCTGATCGACACCGGACCGGTGCTGGAGCTCGCGCCGTCGCGCTACACGCTGCTGCGCGTGAAAGTGCCGGTGTTCTGGCGCGACAGCACGAACGACGCGGTCTACGGCGCCGGCCGCACCTACAGCTATCGTGGCGCCTATAGCGGCGGCTATGTCGGCGTGACGCCGCAGGCGACGCTGGCCTGGCGCATCACCCGCCACCTCAGCTGGACCAATGACGTCGCCCGCTTCCTCGCCTCGAACGGGCTGTCAAAAGCCGGCGCCGCTAGCGGAACCTACTATCTGTCCACGTTGGATTTTCGCTTTTGAAGGAAGCGGTTCTTTTTCGAGAAAAAGAACCAAAAAGCTTTTGTTCTGAAAGGCGCTGTCGCCAACTTGGGATGCGCAAAAACAAGCAGAAGTTTTTTGCTACTTTTTTTCAAAAAAGTAGGCCTTGCTTACTCAACCGTCCCGCCACCTCGGCAATATCCGCCTCCGGCGCAGAATAGCTGAAGCGCACGAAGCGCCGGCCGCGCGCGGCGTCGAAATCAAGCCCCGAGGTCGCGGCGACATGGCGCTCGGCCAGCATGCGGGCGCACAAGGCGACGCTGTCGTGGCTGTGCTCCGACACGTCCGCATAGAGGTAGAACGCGCCCTCGCCCTCGGTGAGCCGCGGGAACCCCGCCCCCGGCAGGTCGCGCAACAGCCGGTCGCGCGACCGGCGATACCGCGCGACGTTGGCGTTGAGCTCGTCGCCGCAGGCAAAGCTCGCCTCGGCGGCGATCTGGCTCACATGCGGCGCGCAGATGGCGAGGTTCTGCTGCAGGCATTCGACGGGACGCACGAGATCCTCCGGCAGCACCATCCAGCCGACGCGCCAGCCGGTCATCGAGAAATACTTGCTGAAACTGTTGATGACGATGGCGCCGGGCACGTTGGCCGCGGTGCTGAGCGCTATGTCGTAGTTCAGGCCGTGATAGATCTCGTCGCTGATCAGCCGCACGCCCTCGGCGGCGCACCAGGCGGCGATGGTGCTGAACTCGCTCGGGTGCAGCATCGTGCCGGCGGGGTTGCCTGGGCTCGCGACGATCAGCCCGTCGGGCGGCGGATCGAGCGCCTCGAGCATCGCGAGGGTCGGCTGGAACCGGCTCTCCGCTTGTGCCTCGATCACCACCGGATCGAGCCCGAGGGCGCGCAGGATGTTGACGTACGGCGGATAGTAAGGCGCCGCGAGCGCCACCCTGTCGCCGGGGTTGAAGGCGGCGAGAAAGGCCAGTGGAAATGCCCCCGAGGCGCCTGTGGTCACCGCGATCCGGCCGCGCTCCACCGCCGCGCCGTACCACTCGGCATAATGCCGCGCGATGCGCTCGCGCAACGACGGCAGGCCGAACGCCTCGGTATAGCCGAGCGCATGGCCGGAGCGCAGCGCCGCCTCGGCGGCGGCCAGCGCGCCGGCGGGAGCACCGGTCCCGGGCTGGCCGACCTCGAGGCGGATGACGCGCGGCGCGCGAGGCGGCAGCGCGGCGGCGCGCAGGTTCGCCGCCCGCACCACATCCATCACCAGGAATGGTGGGGGCGCCGCGCCGGGGCGGCTGGGGAGGGTTAG
>CAXTSD010000032.1:0-12745 GCA_964246775.1 uncultured Acetobacteraceae bacterium
GCTCGGCCTCGGTCTCCTCGAGCAGGGCGTCCTCGTCGGCGGCGGTGCGCACGCTCTCGCGGCCGAGATCGAGCAGGACGGGGACGGCGAGCGGCGACACCCGATCGAGACGGACGTGGCGGATGTGGCTCGCGACGCGGGCGAGCATGGCGGCGAGGCGGCCGAGGTCGGTGAGGCCGCCGGCGGCGTCGCGTCGCGTCGCGCGCAGCAGGACGTGGTCGGGCTGATGGCGGCGCAGCACGTCGTAGATCAGGTCGGAGTTCACCGTGACCTGGCGGCGGTTCCTCTCGGCGCCGGGCAGGTTGCGCTCGATCAGCCCGGCGATGACGGCGACGTTGCGGAAGCCGCGACGCAGCATCGAGCTTTCCGCCATCCAGGCCTCGAGGTCGTCGCCGAGCATGTCCTCGGCAAGCAGCTCGGCGATGGCGGTGGGCTCCTCGGCCGACCAGACGGCGATCACGTAGTCGGTGGCGACGAAGCCGAGCGGGCGGTGGCCGGCGCGCTCCATCCGCCTGGTGAGCAGCAGGCCGAGCGTCTGGTGGGCGTTGCGGCCCTCGAAGCAGTAGGCGACCATGAACCAGCGGCCCTGGCGGGGAAACGTCTCGACCAGCAGGTCGTCGGCGCCGGGCAGCTCGGAGCGCCGGGCCTGCAGGTCGAGCCACTCGCGTACCGGATCAGGAAACAGCCGCCAGCTCGCCTCGTCGTGCAGCATGGCGCGCACGCGGGCGGCGAGGTTGGTGGTCAGCGCGTATTTGCTGCCGGCATAGGCGGGCACCATCGGCTCGCCGTCGCCGCCGTCCTCGGCCTCGAGCGTGGTCTCGCGGATGCGGGCAAACCGCAGCAGGCGGCCGGCGAACATGAAGGTGTCGCCGGGGCGCAGCATGTTGGCAAAACTCTCCTCCACCTCGCCCAGGCTGAATCCGCGCCCGCCGCCCAGCCGCACCTTGAGCAGCGGCGCCTCGACGATGGTGCCGATGTTCATCCTCGCCTGGCGGGCGAGGCGCTCGCTCATGATGTGGGCGCGGCCTTCGCTGTCGCGGAACAGCTTGCGGTAGCGCTCGTAGGCGGCGAGCGCGTAGCCGCCGGTCTCGACGAACTCGAGCACGTCGTCGTAGTCGCGCCTGGCGAGGCCGGCATAGGGGGCGGCGGTGCGCACCTCGTCGTAGAGGCCGTCGATTGCGAACGGGCCGGCGGCGGCGGTGAGCAGCAAATGCTGGGCGAGCACGTCGAGGCCGCCCTCGCGCGGCGGATCGCCGTCGATCTCGCGCGCCGCGACGCCGAGGATCGCCGCCTCGCACTCCAGCACCTCGAAGCGGTTCGCCGGCACCAGTATGGCGCGGCTCGCCTCGTCCATGCGGTGGTTGGCGCGGCCGACGCGCTGCAGCAGGCGCGCAACACCCTTCGGCGCGCCGACCTGGATCACCTGGTCCACCGCCCCCCAGTCGATGCCGAGGTCGAGCGAGGAGGTGGCGACGACGGCGCGCAGCCGCCCCGCGGCCATCGCCGCCTCGACGCGGCGGCGCTGCGCGATGTCGAGGCTGCCGTGGTGGATGGCGATCGGCAGGCTCGCCTCGTTGAGCTTCCACAGCTCCTGAAACAGCAGCTCGCCCTGGGCGCGGGTGTTGACGAAGACGATGGTGAGCCCGGCTTCGGCGATGCGGGCGAGCACGACGGAGGCGCCGGCGAGGCCCATCCGGCCGGCCCAGGGCACGTGATGCTCGGGCAGCATCATGCGTATCTCGGGCGGCGCGCCGGACGCCACCTCGATGAGGCGCGGCGCCAGGTGGGGCGGCTGCCCGGTGCCTACGTAGTCGAGCAGCGCCTGCTTGTGGGCGACGGTTGCGGACAGGCCGACGCGCCGGGCGGCGGGCGCGATCGCGCCGAGGCGGGCGAGGCAGAGCGCCAGCTGGTCGCCGCGCTTGGTGCCGGCGAGGGCGTGTATCTCGTCGATCACCACAGTGTCGAGCCCGGCGAAGTGGGTGGCGGCGTCGGGCAGCGAGAGCAGCAGCGCCAGGCTCTCCGGGGTGGTGAGCAGTATGTCGGGCGGGCTCGCGCGCTGGCGGCGCCGCGCCTGCTGGCTGGTGTCGCCGCTGCGCGTCGCGATCGTCACCGGCAGCCTGAGCTCCTCGACCGGGGCGGTCAGGTTGCGCGCGATGTCGGTCGCCAAGGCCTTGAGCGGCGAGACGTAGAGCGTGTGCAGCCCGCGCCGCGCGGGATTGTCGTGCAGGGCGATCATGCTGGGCAGGAAGCCGGCCAGGGTCTTGCCGCCGCCGGTCGGCGCGATCAGCAACGCGCTCCGCCTGGCCCGCGCCGCGTCCAGCATGGCGAGCTGGTGCGGTCTTGGCGACCAGGAGCGGGCGGCGAACCAGCCGGCGAAGGGTTCCGGCAATGTTCCGGTCATCCGCCAGAGATAGGGTCGGCGCGGGCGGCAAGGCAAGGCGAGACTGCATCACAGCGATGGCGCCTCGCGCGTTCGCGGCGACGGAAAACACTCGATTGTCTTGTTGTTAGTGAATTGCACGATACGCTCAAGTGTGTAAATATTTGGCCGGCTCAGGCCGATGGCTTTTAGGACTAGGGCTTTTCAGGAGACCACCAGACGATGCAGCTCGCGGCGACAGCGTCCCGGCCCCGCCGAGGCGACGCGTTCTGGCGGACCGACGACGCGTCGGCGCTCGCCGCCGGTCTTGGCTTGATCATCGTCGGGTTGTTGCTGTTCGCCGCCGGCAGCGGGCTTGCGGCCTGGATCGCGGTGCTGCCGCCGAAGTGGAGCGACGCGGCGCAGCTGGCGCGGCATTTCGGCCTCGCCTGGCCGCGTTACGCGGCGCAGTTCGCACTCTGGCTGGTGCTGGTGACGGCGGCCCTAGCCGGGCTCGGCTACCCGCCCCGACGCGTCGTGCCGGGCTTCGCGCTGCTCTATCTCGCCTCGCTCGCGATCATCGCGCTTGGCCAATGGGCGGACGCGGTCACCTACAATCTCGAGCCGCCGCTGCTCGCGCTGGCGCTCGGGTTGCTCGTCGCCAATGTCGGCGTGCTGCCGCGCGCGGCGGACGCGGCGTTCCGGGTCGAGTTCTTCATCAAGCTTGGGGTCGTGCTGCTGGGCGCGACGCTGCCGCTGTCGCTGCTGGTGTGGGCGGGCCCGATCGCGCTGCTGCAGGCGTCGATCGTCTCGGTCGTGACGTTCGGCGTCATCTTCGGCGTCGGCCGCGGGCTCGGGATCGAGCAGCGCTTTGCCGCGGTGCTCGGCGTCGGCGGCGCGGTGTGCGGGGTTTCAGCCGCGATCGCGGTCGCCGCGGCGGTCGGGGCGAGGCGGCAGGACGCGAGCGTGGTGATCTCGATCGTCATCCTGTGGGCGATCGTGATGATCTTCGCGCTGCCGTTCGCCGCCGGCGCCCTGCACCTGCCGGCCGGCGTCGGCGGCGCCTGGATCGGCACCTCCGAATTCGCCGACGCGGCCGGGCTTGCGGCGGCGCAATCCTACGGCGACATGGCGGCGCACCTGCCTGGCGCGCCGGGCGGCGAGAGCGAGCGTGCGGTTGCCGCCTTCACACTGATGAAGGTCGTCGGCCGGGACGTCTGGATCGGCATCTGGGCGCTGCTGCTGTCGATCGTGGCCTCGACGCGTTGGGCCGCGACCGGGATCGAGCAGCGTGCCGGCGCGTCCGAGATCTGGCGGCGGTTTCCGAAGTTCGTGCTCGGCTTTGTCGCCGCCTCGGTGCTGGTCACGCTGCTCGCCGAACGCATCGGCCACGCCGCGTTCACTGCCGCGGCGACGCCGATGTTCGTCGCGCCGATCAAGAACCTGCGCACCGAGGCGTTCGCGTTCGGCTTCCTCGCGATCGGGTTGACGACGCGCATCCGCGACCTGCGCGGCATCGCCGGGCGGCCATTTGCGGCGTTCAGCGCCGGGGTTGCGGTCAACCTCGCCCTCGGCCTGGCGCTGTCGAGCGTCGTCTTCGGCGGCGCCTGGGCGACGCTCGGCCGATGAGCGGGCAATGAGCGGGCAATCTGGCGCCTGCCGCGACTGCCGCGATTTCGACAGCGATCCCGCCAGGCTGGAAGAGGAGCTGGGCGGCCTGGCTGCGCTCAGCTCGGCCTTCGGCGCGACGCGGCTCGGGGACGGGTTCTGCCGACGTCACGACCGCCATCTCTCGGGCCACGCCTGCTGTGAGGCGTTCAGCGCTGCGACCTCGCAGGAGTAGGGTCGCGCCCCGCCGCCGCTTCGTGACGTTGACGAAGCGTCAGTCGTTTCCGTCCTACACTCGACGCAGGAGCGCTGGCGGGCGCGGGGCTTTGGCCTGGCTGGCTCTATCGGCTAGACACGCCTCGAGCTTGGGGAGCCGGCGGGCGTTGGAAGTCAACGAGGCACTGGAGCAGCACGAGCGGGCCGGCGAGGCGGTCGAGCATGGCACCCGGCATGCGGCGCTGCTCGTCGCCGTGCTCGCGGCCTGCCTCGCGCTGTGCGAGCAGCAGGGCAAGCACGCCGAAATCCGCGTCGAGGACAATGCGATCGGGGCGACCGACGCCTGGAACCAGTATCAGGCCAAGTCGATCCGCCAGACGCTTGCGCGCGACTTGCTGGCGTTGGCCGGGTCGCTCGATGCGCCGGGCGATGCGGCGCTCGCCGGCCGGCGAGCGGCGCTGATCGGGCAGTTGCAGGGCGACGTGTCGCGTTATGGTTCGGACGAGACCAGCGGCAAGGACGCGATCGCCGAGCGGGCGCACGGGCTCGAGGAGCGGCGCGACCACGCGATCCACACGGTGCACAGCCTCGACAACGCCGCCGCCGCGTTCGAGCTCGGCATCGTGCTGGCGACCGCCTCGGTGATCACCCGTTCGCTGATGCTGCGCCGGTTCGCCTATCTGCTCGGCGCGGCGGGTGCGGTGATCGGCGTGCTCGGCCTGCTGGCGCCGCAATACGTCAGCTTTTAGATGTCGTTAACGACGCTGATACTCGGTCGCCCGCTCGCCAACGCGGAAGCGGAGGGCGGCAAGCTCGGCCTGCTCGCGGGGTTGCCGGCGATGGGGCTCGACGGGCTCGGCTCGGCCGCTTACGGGCCGGAGGCGATGCTGACCGTGCTCGCCGTCGCCGGCGCCGGCGGCCTTCACGTCGTCGTGCCGATCACCGCGGTGATCCTGCTGCTGCTCGCCGTGCTGTTCTTCTCGTATTGGCAGACCATCACCGCCTACCCCTCGAACGGCGGTTCCTACACCGTGGCGCGCGAGAACCTCGGCGGCGTCGCCGGGCTGCTCGCCGCCTCGGCGCTGATGCTGGACTACATGCTGAACGTCGCCGTCGGCATCTCGGCCGGCATCGGCGCCGCGACCTCGGCGGCGCCGGCGCTGCACGCCTACACGCTGCCGCTCTGCCTGCTGGTGCTGGCGCTGATCGCACTCACCAACCTGCGCGGCACCCGGGAAAGCGGCCTGATGTTCGCGGTGCCGACCTACCTGTTCATCCTGAGCCTCGGCGCCGTGCTCGCGGTCGGCCTAGGCGGAGCATGGCTCGCGGCGGGCGAGCCGGCGCCGGGCACGCCGCCGCCCGCGAGGCCGGCGTCGAGCGGCGGCGTGGTCAGCCTGTGGCTGCTGCTGCGCGCGTTCGCCGCCGGCTGCACGGCGATGACCGGGGTGGAGGCGGTGAGCAACGGCGTCAGCGCCTTCCGCCGCCCGGCGACCCGGCACGCGCATCGCACCCTGGCGGCGATCGTCGTGACACTCGGGCTGCTGCTGCTCGGCATCGCGAGCCTGGCGCGGCGCTATCACCTGATGGCGATGGATCAGAGCCGCGACGGCTACCAGAGCGTGCTGTCGCAGCTGGTCGCCGCGGTGTGCGGCCGCGGCTGGCTCTACGACGTGACCATCGGCAGCGTGCTGGCGGTGCTGTGCCTGTCGGCCAACACGAGCTTCGTCGGCTTTCCGCGGCTGTGCCGGCAGGTCGCGCATGATGGCGCGCTGCCGAAGGCGTTCGCGCTGCCGGGGCGGCGGCTCGTCTACACCGCCGGCATACTGTTCCTCGCCGGCGGCGCCGGGCTGCTGCTCACCGCGTTCGGCGGCATCACCGACCGGCTGATCCCGCTCTTCGCGGTCGGCGCGTTCCTCTCCTTCACCCTGTCGCAGGCCGGCATGGCGATGCATTGGGCGCGCGGCGGCCGCTCGGCGCTCGACCGGGTCCGCCTCGGCGTCAACGCGCTCGGCGCGGTCGCGACCGGCGCCGCGCTCGCGATCATCCTGGCGGCGAAGTTCGTCGAGGGCGCCTGGCTCACGATGCTGGTGATCCCGGCGGCGCTGCTGCTGCTGCTGCTGATGCGGCGCTACTACGCGGCGTTCGAGCGCCAGACGCTGCAAGCCGGCGAAAAGCGGCTGGTGCTGGCCGACGCGTCGCCGCCGCTGGTGGTGATACCGGTCGAGCGCTGGGACCGGATCAGCCAGAATGCGATCGGCTACGCGCTGCGCCTGTCGCCCGACGTCCTGGCGCTGCACTGCACCGATCTCGAGGGACCGGACGCCGAGGCGGATGAGAGCCGCATCCGCGCCGAGTGGGCGCAGTATGTCGTCCGCCCGACGGAGGCGGCCGGGCTCGCGGCGCCGCGCCTGCTGATCGAGCCGTCGCCGTATCGCAGCGTCGTCGGGCCGTTGCTGCGCACGATCGGCTCGCTTGCCGCGCAGCATCCCGGCCGGCCGGTGGCGGTGGTGCTGCCGATACTGGTCGAGGCGCATTGGTGGGAGGTGCTGCTGCACACCCACCGCGAGCGACGGCTGCGCTCGACGCTGCTTGCCCACAGCGCGACCGACATCGCGGTGATCGGCGTGCCCTGGCACCGCGAGCCGCCGAGCCCTGGCGCGCTGCTGGCGGAGCAGGAGCCGGCGGTTGGAAAGAAAGCGCTACTTTTTTGAAAAAAAGTAGCAAAAAACTTTTGCCCATTCAGTGCCGCTCCAGCTTAAAAAACAAAAGCTTTTTGGTTCTTTTTCTCGAAAAAGAACCGCTTCCTTCTTTTCGCGCAGCCTTGCCGCAACCACGCCGGTCAGACTAACGCCTGAGCATGATGGCAAGCTCGCACGTGATGGTCGGCCTGGCGGCGTGGACGCTGGCGGCGCCGGCGCTGCACCTGCCGGTGCTCTCGCCCGCCTGCCTCGGCTTGGCGACGCTCGGGGCGCTGCTGCCCGACATCGACCACCCGGCCTCCTGGGTCGGGCGGCGGGTGCGGCCGGTCTCGCGGCCGGTGGCAGCACTGTTTGGCCATCGCGGCCTAACCCACTCGCTGCTGGCGGTGCTCGGCATGGTGGCGCTGCTCGAACATTACGGCTTCGGCCGCCCGGCGGTGACGGCGATCGCCGTCGGATACCTGTCGCATCTGGCGGCGGACGGGCTGACGACGCGCGGCCTGCGCCTGGCCTGGCCGGCGCGGCGCACCTTCGGGCTGCCGGTCTGTCGGACCGGATCGCTTGGGGAACGCCTCGTCGTGACGCTGTTCGTCGGGCTGGCGGCGTGGCGGGTCGTCTCTCCGCACTGGTGACCGCGCCGAGGCGGGCGAGCCGCGCCTGCAACCGCCCCAGTCGCGATCGCTTACGCTCACATGCCGCATCCCGACACCTGGCTGCAGGTCCGCCCCGACGGTCTGTATTGCGAGCCGGGCGGCTTCTACATCGACCCGGTGCGCCCGGTGGATCGGGCGGTCATCACGCACGCGCATGCGGACCACGCGCGGCCGGGCCATGGCCACGTGCTGGCGACGGCGGAAACGCTGACGATAATGCGGCTGCGCATGGGCGAGGCGCGGGCGGGCGGCCGGCAGCAGGCGCTCGGCTACGGCGAGACGTTGCGGCTCGACGCAGTGCGGGTGCGGCTGGTTCCGGCCGGGCACGTGCTCGGTTCGGCGCAGGTGGTGATGGACTATCAGGGCAGCCGGGCGGTGGTGAGCGGCGACTACAAGCGGCGCTGCGACCCGACCTGCGCGCCGTTCGAGGTGGTGGCGTGCGACGTGTTCGTCTCCGAGGCGACGTTCGGGCTGCCGGTGTTCCAGCACCCGCCGGCGGGCGACGAGGTGGCGCGGCTGCTGGCGAGCGTCGCCCTGTTTCCCGAGCGCACGCACGTCGTCGGCTGCTACGCGCTCGGCAAGTGCCAGCGGCTGATCCGGCTGCTGCGGCAGGCCGGCTGGGAGCGGCCGATCTACCTGCACGGCGCGCTGGCGCGGGTGTGCGAGGCGTATGCGGCGATGGGGGTGGCGCTCGGGCCGCTGCTGCCGGCGACTGTCGCCGGCGGCAAGTCGCGGGCGGCGTTCGCCGGCGCGATCGTGCTGGCGCCGCCTGGCGCGATCGCCGATCGCTGGGCGCGCCGGCTGGCCGAGCCGGTGGTCTGCCTCGCCTCGGGCTGGATGCGGGTGCGCCAGCGGGCGAGGGCGCGCGGCATCGAGCTGCCGCTGGTGATCTCGGACCACGCCGACTGGCAGGAGCTGAACGAGACGATCGACGCCGTGGGCTGCGAGGAGGTCTGGGTCACGCATGGCAGCGAGGAGGCGCTGATCCACGCCGCCGGGCTGCGCGGGGTGCGCGGCCGGGCGCTGCGGCTGATCGGCTATGGCGACGAGGATGCGGCCGAGGGGGTGGAGTCACGGGATGGCGACGAGGCCGTGGTCGCGTGATCGCGTTTGCCGAGTTGCTGGAGCGGCTGACGCTGAGCCCCGGGCGGCTCGCGAAGATCGCGCTGCTGCGCCGGTTCTTCGAGACCGAGGCGGATCCGGATCGCGGGCTCGCACTCGCCGCGCTGACCGGGGAGCTGGCGTTTGCGGCGGCGAAACCGGGAGTGATCCGGGCGGTGGCCGAAGCGCGCGTCGATCCGGTGCTGTTCGCCTGGTCGCATGATTTCGTCGGCGATCTGGCCGAGACGGTGGCGCTGCTCTGGCCGGCGCGCCCGACCAACCGGCCGGTGCCGCTGCTCGCCGACGTGATCGAGGGTCTGGCGGAGACGCCGAAAGCCGAGCTGCCGGAGCTGGTCGCCGGCTGGCTGGATGCGTCCGGCACCGCGGTGCGCTACGCGCTGCTCAAGCTGATCACCGGCGCCTTGCGCGTCGGCGCCTCGGCGCGGCTCGCCAAGACGGCGCTCGCCGAGCTGTCCGGCGGCCGGCTCGCCGCCGACGACATCGAGGAGGTCTGGCACGGGCTCGCGCCGCCCTATGCCGGGCTGTTCGCCTGGGTGGAGGGGCGCGGCGCGCGGCCGGATGCGGCGGGGGCGGCGGTGTTCCGGCCGCTGATGCTCGCCCAGCCGCTCGAGGCGGCCGACCTCGCGGCGCTCGACCCCGGGGCGTTCCGGGCGGAGTGGAAGTGGGACGGCATCCGGGCGCAACTCGTCGCCGCACCCGGCGGGGCAAAGCTGTTCTCGCGCGGCGCCGACGACATCTCGGCGGCGTTTCCCGAGATCGCCGAGGTGCTGGCCGGGCTCGCGGCTCCGGTGGTGCTGGACGGCGAGCTGCTGGTCGAGCGCGACGGCGTGGTGGCGCCGTTCGCCGACCTGCAGCAGCGGCTGAACCGCAAGCTGCCGGGGGCGAGGCTGCGCGCCGAGTTCCCGGTCGCGGTGCGGCTCTACGACATGCTGTTCGACGGCGAGCAGGATGTCCGCGGGCTCGGCTTCGATGCGCGGCGGTCGCGGCTCGAGGCGTGGTTCGCCGGCGTGCGGCCGGCCCGGATGTCGCTCTCGGCGCTGATCCCGTTTGCGACGATGGCCGAGCTCGGGGCGCTGCGCGACGGGGCGCGGGCGGCCTCGATCGAGGGGCTGATGCTGAAGCGGGCGGACAGCGCCTACCTGCCGGGGCGGCCGAAGGGGATGTGGTGGAAGTGGAAGCGCAATCCGCTGTCGATCGACGCGGTGCTGATGTATGCGCAGCGCGGCTCCGGCAAGCGCTCGTCGTTCTATTCCGACTACACGTTCGGGCTGTGGCGCGACGATGGCGAGCTGGTGCCGGTGGGCAAGGCGTATTCCGGCTACACCGACCAGGAGCTGGTGGTCGTCGACCGCTGGATACGCAATCACACCGTCGGCCGGTTCGGGCCGGTGCGCGAGGTGGCGCGCGGCCTGGTGATGGAGCTGATCTTCGATGCGGCACAGCTCAGCACGCGGCACAAATCGGGCGTGGCGCTGCGGTTTCCGCGCATCGCGCGGATCCGGTTGGACAAGCCGGTGGCGGAGGCGGACCGGCTGGAGACGCTGATGCGCATGGTCGAGGGGTGAGGGCGGCTGTGGCTTTGTCGTCACGCGGGGGTGAAATCGTTGCGATGGCCTCGTCAGCAACCATCTTGATCCCGTAGCAAAGTCGTTGTTACCACCGTTGCCAGCTGGGGCGCGCGCGCTGCCGCCGGGCCGCCCGAAGGAATGTCGCATGCCGCCTCGCCGTCCCGTCGCCTCGCACCGCTCCGTCAGGGCGATGCTGCTTGCCGCCGGCGGCACGCAGCAGAATTACGGCGTGATGGCGAACGCGCTGTTCGACATGGATATCGGCAAGAACTGGATCTATCCGTATTTCGGCGGCGGGCTCGGCTATAGCTGGTCGCGCTGGGACCATGTGCAGACGATCGGCGACAACTTCGCCGAGAGCGCGTCGGGCACCTACGACAATTTCGCCTATCAGGGCATTTTCGGCCTGGCGTTCCCGATCGCCTTTCTGCCGGGGCTGTCGGCGACGGCGGAGTATCGCTTCTTCAGCGTGCTCGGCCCGGAGCAGTTCAACGCGAGCTCTGTCGGCACGCGCGGCTCGTTCGGGCCGAAGCCGCAAGGGTTCAGCCGCGGCAACGACGACATCACGAGCGACTACAATCACTCCCTCATGCTTGGCCTGCGCTACGAGCTGAACCCGGTGCCGCCGCCGGCCGCCGCACCGCCGGCACCGGTCGCCGCACCGGCGCCCGAGCCGGCGCGCAGCTACCTCGTGTTCTTCGACTGGGACCGCGCCGACCTCACCGCGCGGGCGCGGCAGATCATCGGCGAGGCGGCAGCCGCGAGCACGCGCGTGCAGACGACGCGCATCGACGTGAACGGCTACACCGACCTGTCCGGCACCGCCGCCTATAACGAGCGGCTGTCGCTGCGCCGGGCGAAATCGGTCGAGTCCGAACTGATACGCGACGGCGTGGCGCAAGGCGAGATCACGATACGCGGCCTTGGCGAGAGCAGCCCGCTGGTGCCGACGGCGAGCGGGGTGCGCGAGCCGCAGAACCGGCGGGTCGAGATCATCCTGCACTGAGTGCGCCTGGTCTGGGCTCGGCTGGTTTGCGAGCTGTCAGTTGGCGAGCTGTCTGGCCAGTCGCTTGCCCTGCCACCAGCCGATGGCGCCGGCGATCGGCACGCCGGGCACCATCAGGATGATGCCTAGCGGCTGGCCGTTGGCGGTGAGGTCCATGCCGATCGCCAGGATCAGCCCGCCGACCAGGGCGCCGAACGAGGCGCATGAGACGCCCAGCCAGATGATGTCGGCGCGAGTGACCATGCCGCCTCACTATGGCGGGCGCGCCGGTTTGACAATCCCGCTGCTGCCCGATACCACCCGCCGCACTGCCGGGAACGTGGACGCGCCGTAAGGGCGTGCGCCCGCCGCATATTCATGCGGCCTACCGGTGCAACAAGCCATATCAGGCGCCGCCAAGGCAGCCGGACGGCGCAAGAGAAGGAGCCGGCGCATGACCAAGCGCACGGAGAGCAAGTACAAGATCAACCGCCGCCTCGGCGTGAATTTGTGGGGCCGCGCGAAATCTCCGGTGAACAAGCGCGAGTACGGCCCCGGCCAGCATGGCCAGCGGCGCAAGCAGAAGCCGAGCGACTACAACATCCAGCTCGTCGCCAAGCAGAAGCTCAAGGGCTATTACGGCAACATCAGCGAGAAGCAGTTCCGCAAGTATTACGAGGAGGCGGTGCGCCGCAAGGGCGACACCTCGGAGAACCTGATCGAGTTGCTGGAGCGGCGGCTGGATGCGGTGGTGTATCGCCTGAAATTCGCGATCACGCCGTTCGCCTCGCGCCAGTTCGTCAATCACGGGCACCTGACGGTCAACGGCCGCAAGGTCAACATCCCGTCGTTCCTGGTCCGCGACGGCGACGTGATCGAGGTGCGCGAGAAGTCAAAGCAGCTCGCCGTCGTGCTCGACGCGGCGCAATCCAACGAGCGCGACGTGCCGGAGTATCTCGAGGTCGATCACCGGGCGATGAAGGGGCGGTTCGCCCGCGCGCCGAGGCTGACCGACGTGCCCTATCCGGTGACGATGGAGCCGAACCTGGTGGTCGAGTACTACTCGCGCTAGCGGAGCCCCGATTGCGTTAGCGGGCGCGGCGCTTCCTGGCGCTGGCGTGAGCCGTTACAACCGGCGGCATGGCGATCAACGAGGGTTCAGAGCTGCAGATCCTGCGCGCCGCGCTGATCGAGCAGGAGGCGGCGATACTGCGGCTCGAGCAGCGCCTGGCCGAGGCGCAAGGGCTGCGGCAGGCGGTGGGGCGGCGGGTGTCGGGCATCTCCGCCGTGCAGGCGGCGGTCGAGGCGCTCGACCGCGAACGTCGCGAGGCGGCCGAGCAGTGGCGGCGCCGCGAGCTCGCCGCGACCGCCGAGCGCGCCGAGCGCGAGCTCGACCACCTCCGGCGCGAGCTCGCGTTTGCGAAATCCGAACGCGAGATCATCACCAGCTCGACCTTGTGGCGCGTGATGCAGCCGCTGCGCCGCGTCGCGCACGGCATGCCGGCGCCGATGCGCACCGGGCTGCGCCGCTCGGC
>CAXTSD010000033.1:0-12360 GCA_964246775.1 uncultured Acetobacteraceae bacterium
CAGCTCGGCCGCGTCTTCAACTGTCAGCACGCGCTCCATTGGGTCGATCAGCCGCGACATCGCATTCATCAGCGTCGTCTTGCCCGAACCAGTGCCGCCCGAGATGATCACGTTCAGCCGGATCGCCGAACCCAGCTCCAGCAACCGGGCCACCTGCGGCGTCAGCGCGCCGAACTGCTCGCGTGCCAGGGCGGCGAAGCCGGGCTCGATCCGCCCGTCCGGCGCCGCTTCGCAGACGCTGACCGCGAACGGGCCCTGGATCGCCGTCGAGGCCGCCAGCAGCTCGCGCCAGATGCGCACCACCGCCTGGCCCGCAAGCCGGTCGCGCGGCTTGGCGAGCAGCCGGCGCAGGATCGCCGCCTCGCGGCCGGGACGCAGCTTGACCGGACCCTTGGCCGCCAGCGCGCCGACCGCGGCCGACAGCGCCGCGCGGCGCACCAGGGCGGCGAGCAGCGTATCGTCGGTGCGGTCGAGCTCAGCCCTGAGGCCGGCGAGGTCGGTCGGAATGGGGCTGTCTGCCGTCACCATCGTCGTCACGCGAAAGAGGGTCGAGCAATAGCCGAGCGAGCGGCGGATGAGAACCCGCCGGCCTTGCCTCTCACGCGCTCAAAGCCAGCCCTTGCGCCAGAAGAACAGCAGCGGCAGGGCCATGCTCAGAAAGATCAGGGCGAGCCCGTACTCGTAGCCATACGCCCAGTTCAGCTCAGGCATGGTCTTGAAGTTCATGCCGTAGATGCTGGCGATCAGGGTCGGCGGGATGCCGACCAGGCTGACCACGGTCAGCACCTTGATGCCGTTGTTCTGCTCGATGTTGATGAAGCCGAGCGTCGCGTCGAGCAGGAACTGCACCTTGCCGGTGAGCTGCGCGTCGTGATCGTTGAGCGAGGCGATGTCGCGCTGCAGCGTCCTGAGGCGGGCGACGACGGTCGGCGGCAGCCACGCCCCGGCGTCCGGCACGTAGGCGGCGATGCGGCCGAGGCCGAGCAGCACGTCGCGAAGCTGCTGCACGTGATCGCCGGCGCGGCCGATGCGGCCCAGCAGGCCGCGCAGCTTCTGGTCGTTGCCTGACCCTCGCTGTGGCGCGTCCTCGACCGCGAACACCTGCTGCGACAGGCTGGCGAGCTCGGCGCCGATCAGCTCGAGCCCGTCGGCGATGCGGTCCACCATCGCCTCGAGCAGGGCGGCAAAGGCGCTGACGGCGGTGACTGTCTCGCCCTTCGGCGCTGTCGTCGCCGAGACGGCGTCGAAGGCGAGGCTGTCGGCGTAGCGCACGGTGATCAGCCGCTCCTCTGACAGCACGAAGCCGAGCGGACTGAGGCCGAGCGTCCGGTCGCGGCGCCAGATCATCGGCGTGCTGAGATAGAGCACCTCGTCCTCGCTGCGCAGCCGGCTCGAGCTCTCGATCTCGACGATCTCGTCGCGCGCCGGCACCCGCAGCTCGAACGCCCGTTCGGCCACCGCGCGCTCGGCCTCGCTCGCCTCCAGCAAGTCGAGCCACACGGCGTCGACGGCCTGCCCGGCGGCGTTCGGGCCTTCGGCGATCTGGCGGACCTGCCCGTCGTCGTAATGTGCGGTGAGCATGACCGGCGCTCCGTCTGCCGCGCCCTTGTAAGTAGCACGTCGACGAAACGCCAGAAAATCGACGCCGGCCCGTCGCTCGCGGCGGCGACGGCGGCGGTATAGCATCGGGCGAGCCGCAGACGCCGCCGGTTGTCTCGCGCGGCCTTGTCCGAGCGGGTGGATCGATCGCTCGCCCGCACCGGAAGTGAGATGGGGGGAACTCAATGGTCACGCTGTCGGAGCGTATCAGGACGGCGCTCGCCTCGCCGCTGCGGGACGACAGGACGATCGATCCGAACGCGGAACTCGCGGAAGTCCTGGGCAGTGTCGGGCTTGCCCCGGACATGTCGGGGGGCAGCATCCGTTTCGCCGGACGCGATCCCATCATCTCCAGCCCGTGGCCGCTCGCGACGATGGCCGGCGTGGCCCTGATGGGCAAGGCGGCGGCGATGGCGAACCTTTGGCGGCTGCGTACCGGCGAGGGCCAGGACCTCGGGCTCGACCTGCGCCGCGCGCTGCACCGGCTCTGCCCGTTCTATGACCGGAAATGGGAGTTGCTGAACGGCTACCCGCCGAGCAACCCTGCCGACCCGGCCAATCCGTTCACGCCGAACTTCATGTATCCGACCCGCGACGGGCGATGGATCCAGTTCATCAACCTCTACCCGCGTGCGAAGAGCGCGATGCTCGCGGTCCTGGGCTGCAACGACGATGCCCGTGCGGTCGGCGACATCGTACGCGGCTGGGATGGCGCGGCCCTGGAGGAGAGGATCAACCGGCTGGGGCTGCAGGCGACCCTGATCCGTAGCACCGAAGAGTTCATGGCGACCGAGCAGTACGGTTACCTCGCGGATACTCCACTGGTCGAGATTACGAAGCTCGCCGACACGCCCTCTACCCCGTTCGGACCTGATCCGGCGAGCCCGCTCGACGGGATCAAGGCGCTGGGACTGGGTCGGGTGATCGCTGGCGCCGGTCTAGGGCGAGCGCTCGCCCTGCATGGCGCGGATGTGCTCAACATCTGGGGTCCCGACGATTTCGAGTTGGACAACGTGTACGCGACATCGCATGTCGGCATGCGCTCGTCGGTCATCGACATCCGCCAGCCCGAGGGATTGTCGCGTTTCGAAACGCTCCTGCAAGGGGCGGACATCTTCTTCTCGAACCGCCGCCCAGGGTTCCTGGCGCGCTATCGTCTGACGCCGGAGGAACTCGCCGAGCGGCACCCCGGCCTCATCCATGTCGAAATGTCGCTGTTCGGCTGGACCGGACCGTGGGCCGGCCGGATCGGCTTCGACCAGAATGCGAGCGGCGTCAGCGGTGTGCTGGCGCGCGAGGGGACGCCCGAGCGCCCGTCGCTGACCGAGATACTGGTCGTCAACGACTACGCGATGTCCTGGATCGCTTCGATGGCGGTCGGCGCCGCCCTGGCGCGCCGGGCCACGGAAGGCGGCAGCTACCGGATCCGGCTGTCGTTGGCCCGGCTGTCGATGTGGCTGCTGCACATGGGCATCTTCGACAAGAGCTATGCGAGGGCGGTCGCCGGCACGCCAGGCGACCACGAATATCTGCCGCCCGAGCTGTTCACTGCGCAGACGCCCTGCGGCTTGTATCAGGGTGTCACCGATCAGGTCGTCATGTCACGCACGAATGGCTCATACCGATTTCCGCTGGTCCCGAGAGGATCGAGCAAGGCGCAATGGCTTGATGGTTGATACCGGATGGTCCGATCCTGACGCTCACTACCCGAGCGTCAGGTGAATCGGCCCACCGAAGGAGAACCGCATGAGCTGGCTCAGCAAATACGTCCGCCCGAAAATCCGCACCCTGCTCGGCCGCCCGGAAATCCCCGACGACCTGTGGACCCAGTGCCCTGCCTGCGAGCAGATGACCTTCACCAAGGAGCTGCTCGCCAACCTGAAGGTCTGCCCGCATTGCGGCCACCACCTGCGCGCCTCGGTCACCGAGCGCCTCGCCTGGACGCTCGATGACGGCGGCACCCGCATCGAGCTGCCGCGCGCGCCCGCCGACCCGCTCAGCTTCCGCGACCAGAAGAAGTATACCGACCGGCTGCGCGAGAACCGCGCCAAGACCCATCTCGACGACGCCATCGTCGTCGCCCACGGCACGATCGGCGGCCACAAGGCGGTGGTCGCGGTGATGGATTTCGACTTCATGGGCGGCTCGATGGGGGCGGCCGTCGGCGAGGGCATCGTCGCCGCCGCCCGCCTCGCCCTGATGCAGCACGCCCCGCTCATCATCTTCACCGCCTCCGGTGGCGCGCGCATGCAGGAGGGCGCGGTCAGCCTGATGCAGATGCCCCGCACCACCATCGCGAGCCGGCTCGTCAAGGAAGCCGGCCTGCCCTTCATCACCGTGCTCACCGACCCGACCACCGGCGGCGTCACCGCCAGCTTCGCCATGCTCGGCGACCTGCAGATCGCCGAACCCGGCGCGCTGATCGGCTTCGCCGGTGCCCGCGTCATCGAACAGACCGTCCGCGAAACCCTGCCCGAAGGCTTCCAGCGCGCCGAGTACCTGCACGAACACGGCATACTCGACATGGTGGTCAAACGCACCGAACTCCGCGACACCCTGGCACGGGTCTTGGGGATGCTCGCCGCTCAGCCGGTGGCGGAGGAGACGGCGGAGGCGGCGGAGTGAGGCAAGCGGGAGAAAGGCCAGGGCTTTGCCCTGGACCCACCAAGGGTCAGTGGACCCTTGGAACCCAATGCTCCAGACACCCTGCAACAATGATCGGAGAGTCGCTGTGCCGTCGAGACCTAATAAGATTTCCAATCGAAACACGCCTTTACCCGCCAGTTTTGGCAACATTGATTTCGGTGAGGAAGATGCTAACTTAGACTACGAGGTATCTATAGAACGTGATTCTAGGCCGGTTTTTATTAATGCTTTCTTCTCTCATCCAAGTTTACAACTTGATCAATTGGAAAGCGCTCACAAGTATATAGTTCTTGGTCAAAAGGGCACCGGAAAGACTGCTGTCCTGAGAAAACTACAGCAGGATATAGAGGCTTTAGGTGGCATTACTCAATTTATGATCTTCCGAGACGAGGTCGCTTCGAGAGAAGAGCTTGATAAGTTAGGTGCGATCTTCGCAGTTAGTCTTAGCGAGGTAAAAAAAGCCTTCCACCATCTTTACGCTGTCGAACGTATGTTGCTGCTGATGGTGGCTTCTCAGGTTCAACGCATCGCGGACCAGGCAAAACTAACGGAAGACCAAGCAAAGATTGATGATGATGACCGTTATATAAGTCTTCTGATTAAGAGAGTCTTTAAGCAACCGCTTAACAAGATCATAGAGGCGACGCTTGACTCTGTTGCAAGAGTGGCTGACTCTCTGACGATCGATACCGAAAAAGCGACTAAGGGAATAATAAAATCAGACCCGAGCATTTTGCTCCGGAATATTAACGACAAACTTTTAGAGACTTGCGTAAAAGGACTGAAAGGTAACGATCAGAGAGTCGCGATATTCGTAGATGAAATTCATTTTACTTATAGGAGCGGTCAAGATCATGACCAAGATGCCTCTCTTGTCAGAGATCTAATAAGAACGATAGGTAAGCTTAATCGAGTTTTTGCCCGAGAAAAAGTTCCTTGTAGGGTATTTGCCGCCATTCGCTCGGAATTTATCGATCATCCACTTATCTCTGCTGCCGAACTACACCAATATCTTAGAACTTACGGGTTTGAAATTTCTTGGTCTACCTTCCCAGCTAACTTTGAACATCCAATGTTCGACATTGGAGCATTGCGCGTGGATGCAAGTCAGAACGTCTCGATGACCGGAAAGGCCTTCATGAGAGCGTGCTTTGTAAATTTCTCCGCAGATGATGCCAGTGAATTTGTCAAATCAACTTGGAGCAAGCCCAGAGACATAATCCGTTTTCTAAGGACATGTAAGGACATGTTCCCCGACAAATTAACTCTGACGAGAGCACAGTATCTCTCGGTGTTCCACCAATCATGCATCCATGCATGGAAGGAAGTAGAAATCGCCCTAACATCCTTTCTAACATTAAAAGGAGTGGAAGCCGTAAGAAAGCTGCTTGCGTCGAAAAGCTCTGAGAGCCTAGAAAGGGGCTCAATCGGAACAGTTGATGCTTTTCTCCTCGTTCTAAAACCGATAGCGAAATCTCAAACGCAAGTTGGAGTTATGACTGAGCCAGAGAGCCTGTTTGGCGTGTTATACATGCTAGGATGCGTTTATACGACGCGGACAACGCAAGGTGGTTCCATCATTCACAGCTTCCATCGTGGCCAAAGCAATCCAGACTGGAAGGCTCAAGTAGCAATTCATCGCGGAGTAGCAAAAGCTTTTTCTTAATAGGAGTAACCGTTTACCCACACCGCATAGCCTGGCAGCTTCGATGCCTTCACCGAGACAGGTTCTTTCCAATGCTGCGCGGCATCTGGATTGTCATCGGATAGGTAATCAACGATCGCGAGCAGGTCAGCCCTGGCCGTCTCCCGCCACTCAAGCGCCGGAACGCGCACGCCGCTTCTGGTCAATTAGCGCCTGCGCCTCGTCCATCACCTGCCCATGCGCAACGGCCGGCCGCGCATCGTCTAACGCCTGCCGCACCTTGGCCCGGAACCACGCATCATCGGCGTCAGGATCAGTCGTCGGCCCGGCCGGCAACGCCCCCTCCTTCACCACCCGGGTCAGCAGCATCCGCACCGCGTCCGAAACAGTCAGACCGAAATCCGCAAGCTTCTCGGCCGCCTGCGCCTTGAGCCGGTCATCAACCCGAACATGCAGCATCGAACTGTGAGCAGGCATGCCCAATCCCTCCGCCTCATCCCGGCCGGAGTACGTATCTCAAACGAGACACAGGCAAGCCCAGGCCCACCCTGCTTCAATCGCCCTTCGACTGTTTCATGCCGACCATCACCTGTTCAGGCCGCCTGTACTCGCGTCACGGCCGGTCAAAACTCGCCTTTCGCCAGCGCCTCCCGCAACACCTTCTCGACGCGGGCATTGTAGCCGGGTCCGGTGGCGCGGACGCCCGTCACCACATCGGCCGCAAGTCGGAACCCGATATGCACCTTCGGCTGCTCCACGGGCGGACGGCCGCCCCGGCTCTTCAACGCCTTGAACTGCTCGGGGAGCATCTCGGCAAACGGCCGGGCCTCGGCAGCAGCCTGCGCCGTCCATTCCGGATTCTCCTCGTCAGTCATGAACGGGTCAGGCGTCTTCGCCATAGCGTCTTCTTTCTCGGTCGCGGGCACGGCGGAAGCTGATGATCCAGAACGTCTCGCCGCGCATGGTGAACACAACAACGTAGGGCTTGCCATGAGGCCCCTCGGCCAAGGCTTGAAACCTGTCCTCGCCATAATTCTTGCGTCTGTCCTGCCGGATCGCGGCAGTCGTCCATCGAGCAAAGCGACGTCCTCAAATGACAGGCCGCGCTCTTGAATGTTCCATGCGTTCTTCGCCGGGTCGTAACCAAGCTTCATAGGTTAACGTAGCAACAGAAACCTGATCCAGCAAGCATCAGTCGCGACATCAACCGAACCGGCAATGCTGCATCAAATGTGACCCGGCTGCGGTTGGTTCGCACCTTGGAACGCTGGCCCAGTCGGCCTTTCCTGACCGAACTGCGGACATTAGAACAGCAGCGATGCGCGCTACGCTCGCCTCGATCGCCCTGACCACCTTCCTGGGGGGCCCCGCTTGCGGCGCCACCCTGGTCGCCTCGCGTCCCGGCGTGATGTGCGCGAGCCCCGCAGCGTTGGCCTACCTCACCTTGCCCGACGGCAGCAGCCGCTCCGCACGCCGCGACCCGGGCCCGAAGACCCGGGCGGCCAAGCGCGCCGGCGGCTGCGTCGACATTCCGGCCGGCGCCGCGGTCGCCGTGCTCGCCACCCGCAGGAACACCAGCATCATTACCTACGACGCGCGTGACGGTAGGGGCGCCCGCCGGTTCTTCATCCCGAACGTCGATTTCTCCGCCGTCCCGCAGGCGTCATCGGGTCGCAAGCGATCGCCCGACCAGGTCAAGCCGGCCGCCCGACAGGACCGCGGCGTGGCCCGGTCCACTTCGATCGGATCCGGTTCCACCCGGGTCGTCGCGAATAGCGCGCCTCATGTCATCGCGGAGAGCGCGCCTCAAATCGTCGCCGCCCGCCCGCCCGCCTGGCCGGAGGCAGCCTATCCGCCGCGCGCCGCCGCCATCCAGTTGCTCGCCGCCGTCCATAACCAGTGTCCCGAGCAGGGCTGGACCGAACACGCCCTGTCGCACGCGGCCGGCCCCTGGGACACAGTCACCGCAAAACTCTCCGCCGCGCAGAACGCCGATATCGTCAGGGAGGTCAGCGCGCAATGCACGAACGGCCTGTCTTGCGTCACCGGCATCCGGCTCGGCATGGCGGTGCGCATGGGCGAGCTCAACGACCTCGTGCTGGCGATCTGCGCGCAACCGGCGCCGGCAGGCGAGTGACGACCGCTGGCCTCACCCCCGCGCGTTGCGGACCGGCACCTCCGCCAGCGCCACCTGCATCACCTTGCCGCCCTGCCATGAGTTCGCCCCCGCGTCGCGTGAAGCAGACCCATGGCGCGTCTCCCGGCCAAGGCGACACGCGACCGTGCGCGCCGATCAGCTTGCAGGCAGCGCCGCATCATGATGCATGAACCGACAAACCTCTCCGGCCGCGCCGAGGCCGCGATCGAGCGCCTGCACGCGCTCTACCCCGTGCTCATCGACCTTGGCCTCGGCCGCCTGCAGCGCCTGCTCGCCGCCCTCGATCACCCCGAGCGCCGGCTGCCGCCGGTGCTCCACGTCGCCGGCACCAACGGCAAGGGTTCCACCTGCGCTTTCCTCCGCGCCGTCTGCGAGGCGTCGGGCTTGCGCACTCACGTCTATACTTCGCCCCACCTCGTTCGCTTCAACGAGCGCATCCGCCTCGCCGGCCGCCTCGTCGACGACACGACGCTCGCCGCCACCCTCGAGGCGATCGAACAGGTCAATGCCGGCGCCCCGATCACCGTGTTCGAGGTGCTGGTCGCCGCCACCTGCCGGCTTTTCGCAACCGTGCCCGCCGACGTCGCAATCGTCGAGGTCGGCCTCGGCGGTCGCTTTGACGCGACCAACGTCGTCTCGCCGACCGCCTGCGCCATCGCCTCGGTCTCGATGGACCATCAGGAGTTCCTCGGCGACACCCTGGCCGAGATCGCCGCCGAGAAGGCCGGCATCATCAAGCCGGGCGTCCCGTGCGCCACCAGCTGCACCGACCGCGAAATCCTGTCGGTGTTTCGCAAGCAGGCCGCCCGCGTCGGCGCCCCGCTGCTGGTCCGCGACGTCGATTGGCGCGTCGCGCGACGAGGCGACGGTTTGCGTTACGAGGATGCCGCGGGCTCGCTCGACCTGCCGCTGCCGTCGCTGCCCGGTCCGCACCAGCAGCACAACGCCGGCCTCGCCATCGCCACATTGCGCGCGACCCGGCTGCCTGTTCCGCCCGCCGCCTGGCCGGCGATTTCAGAAGCCGAATGGCTCGCCCGACTGCAGCGCCTGCACGGCGCGCTCGCCGCCCTGCTGCCGGCCGGCGCGGAGCTCTGGCTTGACGGCGGTCATAATCCAGGCGCCGGCGAGGCGCTCGCCGCCCATCTCGCCGCCTGGCGCGACCATCCGGTTCACCTCGTGGTCGGCATGAAGCAGGGCAAGAGCGCCGCCGGTTTCCTCGCGCCGCTGCTGCCGCTCGCCGACAGCATCCACGCCGTGGCGGAGCCCGGCCAGCACCTCGCCTTGTCGGTCGAGGCGATCGTCGCCGCGTCGGGCGGCGCGGCTGAGCCCGGCCCGACGGTGCAGGACGCCCTGCGCCGGCTTGCCGGGGCGCCTGGCAAACCGTGGGGCCGGGTGCTGATCTGCGGCAGCCTCTATCTCGCCGGCGAAGTCCTCAAGGCCGACGCCTTACGCTCCGCGTGAGACGCCTTATACCAACGCTCGCTGACCGCGACTCTTGCGGTCAGCGAGCGTTGGTATGCGCGCCGGGTTGGCGGCCGGCGGCGCGCGAGACAAAGACTCTGATACCAGGTGTCGCGATCAGCGAGCCCTGGTATCAGGTATTCATCGCGTCGAAGAAGTCCTGGTTGGTCTTGCTGTATTTCAGCTTGTCGAGCAGGAAGTCGATCGCGTCCGTCGGACCCATCGGATTGAGGATGCGTCGCAGCACCCACATCTTCGACAGCATCGCCTTTTCGACCAGCAGCTCTTCCTTGCGCGTGCCGGACTTGGTGATGTCGATCGCCGGGAAGGTCCGCTTGTCCGAAATCTTCCGGTCGAGGATGATTTCGGAATTGCCGGTGCCCTTGAACTCCTCGAAGATCACCTCGTCCATCCGGCTGCCGGTGTCGATCAGCGCCGTCGCGATGATGGTGAGGCTGCCGCCCTCCTCGATGTTGCGCGCCGCGCCGAAGAAGCGCTTCGGGCGCTGCAACGCGTTCGCGTCCACGCCGCCGGTCAGCACCTTGCCCGAGGACGGCACCACCGTGTTGTAGGCGCGGGCGAGGCGGGTGATGCTGTCGAGCAGGATTACTACGTCGCGCTTGTGCTCGACCAGGCGCTTCGCCTTCTCGAGCACCATCTCGGTCACCTGGACGTGGCGCGTCGCCGGCTCGTCGAAGGTGGAGGCGACCACCTCGCCCTTCACCGTGCGCGCCATGTCCGTCACCTCCTCCGGCCGCTCGTCGATCAGCAGCACGATGAGAAAGGCGTCCGGATGGTTCTGCGAGATCGCCGTCGCGATCGATTGCAGCATCACCGTCTTGCCGGTGCGCGGCGGCGCGACGATCAGCGCCCGCTGGCCCATGCCGATCGGCGCAACCAGGTCGATCACCCGCGGCGTGAGGTCCTTGTGCTGGCCCTTGACCAGCGTCGGCGGGTTCTCGAGCTCCATCTTGAGCCGGCGCTCGGGATAGAGCGGCGTCAGGTTGTCGAAGTTGGTGCGGTGCTTGACCGCGTCCGGCGGCTCGAAATTGATCGTGTCGACCTTCAGCATGGCGAAGTAGCGTTCGCCGTCCTTGGGCGCGCGGATCTGGCCGTTCACCGTGTCGCCGGTGCGCAAGCTGAACCGCCGCACCTGGGTCGGGCTGACATAGATGTCGTCCGGCCCCGGCAGGTAGTTGGCCTCCGGGCTGCGCAGGAAGCCGAAACCGTCCGGCAGGATCTCGAGCGTGCCTTCGCCGCTGATCACCTGGTCGTTGTCGGCGAGCGTCTTCAATATGGCGAACAGCATGTCCTGCTTGCGCAGGCTGGATGCGTTCTCGATCTGCAGCCCTTCGGCAAAGGACAGCAGATCGGCCGGGTTCTTGGCCTTGAGTTCGGCGAGGTGCATGGACCGCCTCGAGCAGTGGGATGTGGGCCGGGCGGCCCGCTCGCCTGCGGCCAGGACGGCGGCAGGCGGTGTTCCGATGAGGGAGAGTGCCGCAGCATCTGACGAAGCCGGGCGTTTGGGAGGGCGCATGAGCCGATCGCGACCGTCGGACGGACGCGCCGGATCTCAGCGACAGCAGACCTGGCATAGAACGTCCAGGTGTTCAAGTGGGCGGACCGGCGGCGCGCACCGGATCGTCAGAACGGCTTCGCGATCACCATGACGACGATGACCAGCAGCAACACCGTCGGTATCTCGTTCAGTATCCGATAGAAACGCTGAGGATGACGGTTGCGGTCGGCCAGGAAATCGCGGCGATAGCGCGACATCGCGCCGTGGCAGCCGATCAGCAGCGCGACGGCGGCAAGCTTTACCCGCCACCAGCCGTCCGACCAGACGATGATGCCCGGCGTGAGCGCCAGCAGCACGCCGAACAGTATGGTCGACAGCATGGCCGGGGTGGCGATCGCGCGCAGCAGGCGGCGCTCCATCACCTTGAAGCGCTCGGAGCTCTCGCTGCCCGGCTGCGCGTCGCAATGGTAGACGTAGAGTCGCGGCAGATACAGCATGGCGGCCATCCAGGCGACCATCGAGATCACGTGCAGCGACTTGGTCCACGGATAGAGCGGCGCCAGTGCCGCTATCGTCACGGCACGGTCTGCATCGTCAGGCGCCGCACCAGCGACGGCAGTTCGGCCATATCGTGGAACACCGCGGCGCCGAGGGCGGCGAGGCGGGCGCCGTCATCGTCCGGCGCGTAGCCGAGGCAGGGAATTCCGGCGGCGGCGGCGGCGGCGACGCCAGGTGTGGAATCCTCGATCACCAGCGTCTCGGACGCGGCGACGCCCTCGGCCGCGGCGGCGGCGAGGAACAGGTCAGGCGCCGGCTTGCCGCGGCCGACATCGCCGGCGCTGTGCTGACGGCCGAGCGACGCGAAGCGGGCGAGCGACGTCGCGGCGAACTTGCGCGCCATCTCCGCGTGAGACGAGTTCGACGCGATGCGCACCGGCAGATCGAGCGCCTCGACCGCGGCGAGCGCCTCGACCGCGCCTTCGACCAGCGGCACGCCTGAGGACAGCCGCTTCAGCAGCGCCGCCTCGAGCTCGGCGAGCCAGCCCGGCGGTAGCGCGCGGCCGGTCTCCTCCAGATGCACCGGCGGCAACGCGCCGAGCCGATGGCCGGTGAAGCGGAACGGGTCGATCGCCCAGCCGATGCGCGCCGCCTGCTCGCGCAGCACGCCGCGCGCCGCCGGCTCGCTGTCGACCAGGACGCCGTCGCAATCGAAGATGACCAGCCGGATCATGCGGCGGCGGCCGGGAGCGCTGCCGGCTGATCCGCCGGCTCGAGGATCGCCTCAGGATCGGCCGCCGCCGCAGCGCCCGGCCAGTGCGGGCAGTCGCGATG